>CAYFVL010000320.1:0-6308 GCA_964346405.1 uncultured Fibrobacterota bacterium | reverse complement strand
CGGCGTCGATCTGGTGCGAGGAGACGCCCAGGTCCAACAGGAGACCATCGACCGGACACACGATCGGCAGCCCCAGTTTTGCGCCCACCGCAAAATCGTCCTCACCAAAAGCCGGGGCGATATGAACCACTCCGGTGCCGTCTTCGGTGGAAACGAAATCAGCCTCGGTGATCTGAAAAAAACACTCGTTGCGATCTTTGAAATAGCCGAACAGCGGTTCGTACCGCAGACCGACAAGATCTTTCCCTTTCATCTTCTCCAGGACCTCATGGGACTCGGCGTCGCGGTAATAGGCCGAAAGGCGGTCCTTGGCAAGAATGAAAACATCGTCGCCGTCGCGAATTTTCAGATACTCGATTTCGGCCCCTACGGCAAGCGCGACGTTCGAAGGAAGTGTCCATGGGGTCGTGGTCCATACCAGTACTTTGGTTTCGGGGTCGTCCGCGAGTGGAAACGTAACCGTTATTGATGGGCCGGTGGTATCCTTGTAACCTTCATTTACCTCAAAGTTCGACAATGGCGTGGTGCACCGTGGACAATACGGTTGTACGCGAAAGCCCTGATAAATGAGTTCTTTATCCCACATTTGTTTGAACACCCACCAGATACTCTCCATGAAAGGAGGATCCATGGTACGGTACTGCTTAGCAAAATCGACCCAGCGACCCATGCGCTGCACGATTTCTTCCCATTGAGATGTATATCGCAATACGATCGAACGACATGCCTCGTTGAACAGATGCACGCCAAGACGTTCGATATCGCGTTTCCCGGAAATGTTGAGTTCACGTTCCATCTCGTTTTCAACGGGAAGCCCGTGACAATCCCAGCCGAAACGCCTCCCCACATAATGCCCGCGCATGGTCCAGTATCGAGGGATAATGTCCTTGATCGTTCCGGCCAGAAGATGGCCGTAATGCGGCAACCCGGTTGCAAACGGAGGGCCGTCATAGAACACGTAGGGTTTACAGCCCCGTGTCTTCTGTAAACTCTTATCGAACACGTCACTTTTCCGCCAGAACGCCAACACCTCATTTTCAATCTGAGGCAGGCGTACCCGTGGACTGACGGGCTCAAAATGCATTGTACTCATAGCTTTGCCAAAACTTTCTCGATAAGTTTCACTAAATTTGGTTGTGCTTTGTTCGCGGTCGCTATAATCTCCTTGATATCGACCGGTTTGAGCGCATCCGGTAAGCAGGCGTCGGTAATGACCGATAAACCCAGCACTTTCATGCCCGCATGCACCGCTGCGATCACCTCCGGCACAGTGCTCATGCCGATTGCATCGGCCCCCAGCGTCTTCAGCATGCGATACTCGGCGCGTGTCTCGAGACACGGACCACTCATGGCCGCATATACACCGTGCTCAATCCGAATTCTGTTTTCCAGAGCCACCTGGTCGACGACTTCAAGAAGCTCTTCGGAGTACGGCTCCGACATGTCCGGAAATCGTGGGCCCATTTCATCAATATTGACACCAATCAGCGGATTGAGGCCAAGAAGATTGATATGGTCCGTGATTGCCATGATCGCGCCGGGCTCGAACATCGGATTGATACCGCCGGCGGCATTGGAGACCAGAAGCGTCTGTGCTCCCATTAGCTTCATCACACGAACCGGCATTGCGATCTGCTGCATCGAATACCCTTCGTAGAAATGAAACCGTCCCGCCATTGCCATGATCCTTTTGCCCGAGAGGATACCCAGAATCATCTTACCGGCGTGCGCCTCAACGGTCGATACGGGAAAATCCGGAATTTCTTCGTACGGAATTTCGACCTCGACATCGATATGCCGAACCAGTTGGTCCAGCCCGGTGCCGAGGATAATCCCATGCTCCACAGGTTGAGAGTATTTTGCCTTTAAAAATTCGGCCGCTTCTTTTACCATTTGGTAGACTTCAGACATTTTCAGCTTCCTTTCGAGTGGCTCGACGCTATGGTAGGAGAAACTACGGAGCGCACTGAGCTCACAGTGGTGATTTTATTATCGTTTTGCCTCACCGCTACCCGGGGTGGTGCCGGGAGAGGCACTGGTTTCCTGTTCATCCCTGAACACCGGGTTTTGGGATCACGCAATTGTTCTATTTCAGATTTCGAACTCGCGTCAAGGCTTCTTCCGGCGAGATTCCGTCAATTTCAACAACTTTGTCGCGCGAGGTCTTACCGCGAATGATCCGGACCGCTGATTTCCGCACCCCCAGGAAACCGGCCAGGTGCTCGATCAGAACGGCATTTGCCTTGCCGTCAACGGCGGGAGCGGTGACCGATACCGAAAGCCTCCCGTCACCCATGAGCCAAAATCCATTTTTCTTCGCGTTGGGTTTCACCCGCAGTTCAATCCCTCGATCCATTAGCCTTGTGCTCGATTCCGCGCTTCCGAGTTCCGAGACGGAACTTCGGCCAACGTTTCATCTTCCTGATCGTTTTTTTCAGAATCGACCGTACCGCTCATCACTTCAAGTAATGCCAATTGATCTTTCAGCATCGACTTGAACCTGGCCAGAAAGCTGTCACGCTGGATCTGAAGAGTTGTGAGTTCGCCGTCCATCTTGAAGACACGTTCCCGACTTTCCTGTTCCTGTCGCTCAGAACGTATCTGAGCATCCTTTATTATAAGCTCTGCTTCTTTCTGGGCATTCATCCGTGCCTCATCCGTGGCTCGTTGTGCCGTCAACAGGGTCTCATTCAGGGTTTTTTCAATTTTCTGATACTGATCGAGGCGAGATTGAGCATGCCTCAGCTCCGTGTGCAGCTCGTCATTCTGTTTTATCAGCGTCTCGAACTCACCTGCGACCATATCGAGGAAACTATTGACCGCATCCCGGTCAAACCCGAACATAAATACCTTTCGGAACGGGTTTTTGCGGATATCGAGCGGTGTTATTCTCATATTTCGGCTCCTTTAATGAAATCGCGTTTCAGGCTCCTCAACAGGACATGCCACATCCGCTCACTATCCAATCGACGGATATGAACGCTGTCCGGTTTGACGCCGGTTTTCACAAGTCGGCCTGTTTCTGATCTCACAGTACTTGGTCTCTGCCCGAAAAGTCGCTGAGACGGACATTGAGATAGTCGAAGTGCCGTATCAGTATGGAAATCGTAGTGTCGGCTCAGCTACACTCGGCAAATGGGAAGTTTCCGGACAGGCACTATTAGCCCAAGTTTCGCAATTAACTCACGGCATTCTACCGATAACACCCATCGGGACGAATCGATCTCTGGTATATGCCTTCAACCCGACTGCGGAGATCCGGATCAAAAGAATCCGTATCGACATCCAGAAGCCCGCATAATGAATCCCAGCAATAAAAAAATTATAATCGGGGAAAAATCGATTCCCATCCCGCTAAGAGGAAGCATGCGTCGAACAGGATCGAGCACCGGATCGGTTATTTTATGCACGTAATACACAAACGCGTTACTCGGGTCTGGACGAATCCAGGACATGAGAATACGAATAAACAAAACTATTTCATACAGTCTGAGTGCCACACATACTATCTGCATAAGTATAACCGCCATTTTCCGGGCAAACCGGCTCAAACAATTTACCTGTAGTTACGCCCACCCATTATGATAGATCCCACGCGAATCATGGTGGAGCCCTCTTCAATTGCCCACCGGTAGTCACCGCTCATGCCCATGGACAACTCGGGTTCCACCACCATTTTCGAAAGGTTCTCACCTATGCCGCGCAGCCGGGCAAAGGACCGACGAGTCTGGTTTTCATCACCTTCCAGCGGACCGATAGTCATCAGCCCCCGCAATCGGACATGCTCTTTGCGCACCGCTTTTTCGCAGAGTTCCAGCGTTTCTTCGGGCCGACACCCCGATTTGGCATCTTCCTCCGATGTATTCACCTGCACGAGTATATTGATACCGCGGCCGATCTCGGCGCATTTTGCATCGATCTTATCCAGAAGACTCTCGCGGTCGACCGACTGAATCCAGGATACCAGCGGAACTACTTTGTTCACTTTATTGCTCTGAAGATGTCCTATCATGTGCATGGCAGGATTGCCCGTCAGTTCCGGCATCTTCGCGACAATCTCCTGCACCTTGTTTTCCCCGATTTCAATCGCGCCGGCATCGATTACCGCCTGAACAGCTTCAACGGGGTGCGTTTTGGTGACGACTATCGTACGTATCGAATCCGGTGAGCGATGCGCCTTTGCGCAGATTCGTTCGAGGTCTTCCCGGAGTCGGGCCAAACGGACTTTGTAGTCGGAAACCAGCATACGCAGCATTCTTTTCTGAGTACGGTGAATGATTACCGTGTTCAGCAATCCATCGACATTACCGACACGGTTTCTTTTTTATAGTATCGAATCTTCTGAAGAAAGAAAAATAACAATCGGCGGCATTGGATATCTAATGGCGACGCGAGAGAGCCTGAAGAGCGTGTTTTACCGATAACAGCAATTGGACGGATAGTGAAATAGTTTTGGCCTACCGAACTTTACCGCTTTCTGTGGTTCTATAGCCCGCGGTGGTGAATCCGTACCGTGTTCTCCGAACCAAGGATAATGATGCCCGAGCCACGCTTTACATGCGTTTGGTCCCGGAGTCCCCTTCCCAGGAGTTGGCCTTGTAAATTGTAAAATCTCTCAATTCGAGCGGGCTCGTGCACAGTTCCGGTAGTCGGCGCGTGCGGATCGTAAGGCATGCTTTCGGACACCGAAGTCGAACCGGTCGTCTGAGGATAAATCGGCAAGCTTTCATCGATAACCGTGTCAGGGTACAGCAGGATCATCTCCGTCGGGTCTTCGTAGTTAATATTTGTGGATATCCAGTGCAAAGAGTTTACCGAACCATACCCGATAGCCAGCACAAACGGCGATGGAAGGTGTCCATAGCTTTGTTCACTGTAATTTTTAGGGAAGGAATGCTCACTAACATGTACTTCCACCATTTTCCGGGAGCAATCGATTTTGGCGGAACGCGTCCCCAAGCCTTCCTGAGCTTCAAGCCAGGAGGTTTTAGATCCATTCGAAAACGTATCCAGACGACGCCAGTACATCCATATTTTGACAATATCGACAGGACCACCTTTTTCGTCGGTGCAGTCGAAATCCGGCCATTCTATTTGTATTGTATCTCCGATTTTGTATCGGCCTTTCTGAACGGAGAGTGCTCCAAGAGCTTCTCGAAGCCCCTGCTCAACCACACGCTCCGATTCGACATACGTATCCACCCATTCCGGAACCTCCAAACCATCGAGGTGAAGCATGGCTTTGAACCAGACGGATGAAAGAAGCGCGCTTCCATATGAGTTGACATGCATAAGATCGGCACACATTGCCAGGTACTCATCCTCTTGAGTGGGGGTCACGAAATCGATCGCATACGCCCCGTCGGAACGATTGCTGTTGAAAGCATCATACACCGCCGGGGTATTCTGGACAAATCGACTATGGAAATGTTCGTGGGAATAGGAAGTTATCAGCACTTTGTCGGCGCCACTTGCCATTAGATGATCGGTGAGGTACTCCAACTCGCTTACGGACAATGCCACATCGGCGGCGTCGTCAGGATCGCTCACCCAATTCATACCCGTACCGGCCTGTGCCGCGAATATCACGGGGCAATCCGGGCAGTTTTCGGTTTCACGAGCATTCTGGATAATTTCATCGGCCCGCGCAGCCCAACCGTCCGGATCAACGACAAATCCTCCGTCCACCGTATCAATACCGGAGCCGGACGTGTACTCGTGCACCAGCGATATGTCGTTGTTGCCGTAGCGCTGAAGATAATCACCATCAAGTTTGTTCCAGGTGATAGTGGTATTGTGTACCGAGATCAGGATTTTCTTTTCTCCATCGAAAAACCTGGTATCGGCCGAAGCGGATGCCGTCAGGGCAATAAGGCCGAAGACAACCAAAAAAGCCGGCACTGCGCCTGACTCCTGTTTCTGCTTCACATTGCCATTCATACCCCAGACAACCTTTCTTTTCCCAAAAGTATCCGATTCGATACTATATCATAGCAATCAATCTAACAATACCGAGCAAACCTGCTCATGTAATTCGTTTCTTTGTGCTACTATGAAGGATACCATTCAACACATCGCGGCTCAATTGCCACAAAAATATTACAGGGGGTTTGCCGTTTCAAGCGCAGGGGCAAGCAGCAGGGCTGGGGATTACTTCGACGATTGTTAGTTACTCCAAAAGGCAACACCCGAGACGCTGAATTTGCATCTCGGGTGTCCCCCTTCGGCAAGGTGTAGTTTTCCGAAATGCTAACTAGTGCCTGTCCGAAAACCCCTGTTTCAGCGGAGCGACGGCGGGCTGGCCCGAG
>CAYFVL010000319.1:0-6319 GCA_964346405.1 uncultured Fibrobacterota bacterium | reverse complement strand
TCGCACAACATCTTACGCATAATGCTCGCTCTCGACTGCGAAACTTGGGCTAAAGGTGCGAATCAGATTCCGAGTCCCATCCGGGAACACTCTAACTAAGTCAATGAAGCGCTTTCCATGATTCGCACAAACTCTTTGAACAGATATCCTGAGTCGTGCGGTCCCGGCGCAGCTTCGGGATGATACTGTACCGAAAGAAGCTTTCTTTCCCTGTCGGCCATACCCTCACACGTATTGTCGTTAAGATTGAGGTGAGTCATATCCACCCCGGTATGTTTCAGACTCGCGATATCCGCACAAAAACAATGATTCTGTGATGTAATCTCGATTTCAGAAGTCGTAAGATTTCGAACCGGATGATTTCCACCATGATGACCGAATTTGAGTTTGTAGGTCTTTCCGCCAAGGGCCAGCGTCAGAAGCTGATGACCGAGGCAGATGCCGAAAAGCGGAACTTTTCCGACGAGTTCGCGAATTGTTGCGACCGCGTATTCGACTCCGGCCGGATCTCCGGGACCATTCGAGAGATATACCCCATCGGGCTTGCGGGCCATCACATCCGACGACGAGGTCGATGCGGGAACAACCGTGACTTTGCATCCGAGCGAACGAAGAATACGCAAGCTGTTGTTTTTCACACCGAAATCCATTGCCACCACATGAAGGTGATCGTCGCCGTGGCCGGTTCGTCCCTTTGTTCCTTTGAATTCGTAGGCTTTCTTGCACGTTACGTCTTTGACCGTATCCACGCCGACCAATCCGACCCACTCTTTTGCCTCAGCCGCGAACTTTGCGACATCGGGTTCTTTGTCCCCCGCATACAGCACAGCTTTCATCGAACCGGCAAGACGAATGTGCCGAGTCAGCTTACGCGTATCAACCCCTTCGATCCCAAGGATGTCGTTTTTCTTGAGGTAGTCACCGAGCGTAGCCGTGCAGGTATGGTTCGAGGGATACCGGCAAGCCTCACGCACGACAAAACCACTGACCCAGACCCGTGAAGACTCGATATCTTCTTCATTTACCCCGTAATTCCCGATCAGGGGATAGGTCATTGTTACTACCTGGGATGCGTAGGAAGGATCCGTGAGAATCTCCTGGTATCCCGTCATGCTCGTATTGAACACAACTTCACCCAGCCGTTTTCCCGGGGCTCCGAATGAAGTCCCCTGGAACACTGTTCCGTCTTCCAGTATGATATAACCTTTCAAAACTCACCCCTATGGCGATTTGGCCCGATTTGCCTGTCGAGCGCTATAAAAAAGGACACCATCGACATTACATCTGATGGTGTCCTGATAATACTGTGATACTAGACATTTATTCCGATTGTCTCACCTGTTCGGGCGGCAAATGTGCCCCCAGAGTTTGTCTGATAGCGTTTGTCAATTTCATGATATCTGAATCAAAATAATCATTTTCAGAAGCCGGGTCAAGCATGAAAAATGATGGAGGAAGAAATGGCCGATTCTGGATGAATTTGACACTGTATTCGACGGACTGGGGAACGCGATTGGATTCACTTGATCCGCTCTGTCGATCCGGCGAATTCATCGAGGTTGCCGCTTCCACAACGAATCGACTATTTTAGAGTTCCCGTATAAGCCGGAGGCGGAAAGTGACCCCCGGAATACAATGTGTATGGTTGTATGGCCGAAGTATGGCATAAATAGTGTCCGTCCGAAAAGTCCTGTTTTCGCTCGGATTGATGAAGCAAACCGGCGATTTCAGCCTAAAACGGGCGCTTCGACAGGCTCAGCGTCCGTTTTAGGGAATTTTCGGACAAGCACTAAATAAGTACCTGTACTGATCTGTACACTCAATTCGGGGTGTTATTATTATATATAGAGGAGTAAAATGAGCAAAATACTGGCAAAGCAGCAGCTCGCCCCTCAGGTTCTCCGGTATCGGTTAGAGGCGCCTAGAATCGCCAAAAAGCGAAACGCCGGACAGTTTGTCATCCTTCGTGCAACCGAAGACGGCGAAAGAATTCCTTTGACCATCGCTAACGGCAATGCGGAGGAGGGGTGGATCGAAATAATATTTCAGGTTGTCGGACACGGTACAATGTCGCTGGCGGCGCTCAATGAAGGTGATTCGCTCAGCGACCTGGCCGGGCCGTTGGGAAAGCCCACTCACATTGAAAAGTTCGGCCGATGCGTCTGTATAGGCGGCGGGGTGGGAATAGCTCCTCTGTACCCGATCGTGTGCGCCTTGAAAGCGGCCGGAAACGATATGACGACCATTATCGGCGCCCGGAATTCCGATTTGCTTATCCTCGAGGAAGAGATGCGACATGAGAGCGATCAACTCCACATTGCCACCGATGACGGTTCAAAAGGTCACAAGGGGTTTGTTTCCGACATTTTCAATCGGTTGATCTCGGAGGGTGAGAAATTTGATTTCGCTATCGTGATCGGTCCGGCAATCATGATGAAGGTGACGACCAACCTGACGGTCGCGGCGGGCATAGAGACTTACGCGTCGCTCAATCCCATTATGATCGACGGCACCGGGATGTGTGGTGGGTGTCGGGTCACTGTTCACGGTGAAACAAAATTCGCCTGTGTCGACGGTCCCGAATTCGATGCCGCGGGAATCGACTGGGAAGAGTTGGTACGACGGCTTGGGAGTTACCGTCTTTTCGAGGAAAAGGCCAAAGAGGAACACGACTGCCGATTACAGCAGTAGAAACTAACCCAGGTTTCCCTTTCAGAAACAGCGAAGCACCGTAAAAACAGATACCGACCGGTTTGTACCCGAACCCACGTGTGGGTACGATGCCTTGGGAGAATACATGGAAGCCGAAAACAAGAAGAGAGCACGTTTCGTGCGCACGCCGATGAAAGAGCAGGATCCTTCGGAACGCCGTCGGAATTTCGATGAAGTTCCCCACGGATACACCTCCGAGGAGGCGGTCCGGGAGGCCAGGCGATGTCTTCAGTGCAAAAAACCGTTATGCATGGATGGTTGCCCGGTCAATGTGAAAATTCCGGAATTTATCGCACTTATTGCCGACGGCAAATTCGGCGAAGCTGCCCGAAAGATCAAAGAAACCAACGGACTCCCGGCGGTCTGCGGTCGCGTGTGTCCCCAGGAAGATCAATGTGAAAAGAAATGCATTCTCGGCAAAAAAGGTGATCCTATCGCTGTCGGAAATCTCGAACGGTTCGCCGCGGACTGGGAACGCGCCAATAACGACGTCCTGATACCGGAAATCGCCCCCGCAAACGGCAAAAAGGTCGGTATCGTGGGCTCCGGACCGGCCGGACTCACCACCGCTGGTGAATTGGCCAAAAAGGGCTTTGACGTTACGGTATTCGAGGCGCTTCACGATCCCGGCGGAGTGCTGGTATATGGCATTCCCGAATTCCGCCTGCCCAAAGAAATCGTGCGCAAAGAGATCGAGTATCTCGAGAAGCTGGGGGTGAAACTGGTACGCAATTTCATAGTTGGCAAGACCGCCACGATAGACGAGCTGATGAAGGAAGAGGGCTTCGATGCGATCTTCGTGGGTTCCGGAGCCGGACTGCCCTCGTTTATGCGTATTGCCGGGGAAAACAGTATCGGTGTGTATTCGGCAAACGAGTACCTGACCCGTAGCAATCTCATGAAGGCTTTCAAGCACAACGCCCGTACGCCGATTCTCAAGGGGAAACGCGTGGTGACGGTCGGCGGTGGGAATGTTGCCATGGATTCGGCTCGTACCGCCCTGCGCCTCGGAGCCGACGAATCGGTTATTGTATACCGTCGGAGCGAAGAAGAAATGCCCGCGAGAAAAGCCGAGGTTCATCATGCAAAAGAAGAAGGGATCCAGTTCAACCTGCTCTGCAACCCGATAGAAGTTGTCGCCGATGAGAAGGGGTTTGTAAGTGGTATTCGCTGCATCCGTATGCAATTGGGTGAGCCGGATGCCTCGGGCAGACGACGGCCGGTGCCAATTGAGGGAAGCGAATTCATGGTTGAGGCCGATGTTGTGGTGATCGCGATCGGCAACAAGCCCAATCCGCTCATTCCGGACACGACGCCGGATATAGAGATTTCCAAGTGGGGAACGATTCAGGCCGACGAATCGGATGGAAGAACGTCCAAAACGTATGTCTACGCCGGAGGCGATATTGTGACCGGCGCCGCAACGGTTATCCTGGCCATGGGAGCCGGACGTCGCGCAGCCGAGTCGATTGCCTCGGATCTGACCGGAGAATGATTATTTCACTCCCTCCGCGCTGAGTGTCCGCCCGAAACATGCTACACGGAGTTCGAACTTTCGGATTCCGCGTTTTTGCATGGGGCCGTACACCATCGTTCTATGCGGCCCAGCCAACTCCGTTACCGATAACAGGACGATATCCAGACTCAAAAACGACCTCAATTGCGCGGCGTATCGCCTTGTTGACAGGCATTTTTTTATCGGCAAGTGCGGGAGCGATTCTTCGGAACTGCTCTCGAAGGTCCTGAACGAAAGGAAGGAATCGGATCAGGTCCGCAGCGGTAAGGGCGGCAATTCGTTCAGCGTGGGTTTGCTCAAGAATGCGACAGCTTCCAAGTTTCGGTCCGGATTCTCGTCGGACCAACTGATACCCAAATGTCCTGCAGATAAACCCGCGATGTGCATATTCAGTGCACATTCCTCTGGTTTGCCCCTCCGCACGGCCGTGGAAAATACAGATCGTTTCGCCCGGATCAATTGACCGGTAGACATCAGAAGCAGATCCGTTGTCCCACAGTTTTTTCGCCAGGGGAAGAAACTCGAGTACCGTTGCCTCGACCCGGGGATACATGCAGCAGAGACCGCATGCAGCCGGGCAATCTATACCGGTAGTGCGGCGAAAAAGGGAGAACCGCACATCCACATCGTCGTAAAGCTCACGTACGCGACAAACCAACGCAGCGATATTCATTGTATTTGTTGAGAAATACTCTGAGCCGGCATTTCACTCACTTTCACCGGGCCGGCCGGTCTCTCGCGCTCCGATGGTTCGGCATTGATTCGCAAGACCAGAAATGACATAATCATGACTGCCAGGATTACGATAACGCCGATAGTTTCGTGTTCGTGGAAAAGATTGAATCCACTGCTTTGGTTTTCCATTCGCTTCCTTAATCGTTTAAACCAACCACACTTGGTACAACACCCCAGAATATGGGAATTCCTGATTCAATTATATAGGGTCGGGGAAGACGAAATCAGTGGGGAAGCGTTATGCCATGACAGGTAATTTATTCAAAAATGTATGGTGTGTCAACAGGAAAATGGTTTGGGGTTCAGATAACTGATAGACGGCCGGCTTAAAAGGTGTCGATAGAGGGTTGTTTCTCAGCTTGAAACTGTGCCGCGTTGCGCTGGAGCACGCTACGCCCGTGAAGTCGGCAAAGTCGCGGTAAGGCCCCCAACTCTTTTCTCGTCACGTTCCCCCAAAGTTATTTTATGAGATTCAAGAAAACCGCTGAAAACAATGGAATGAATATATGAATCCGAAATTACTCGCTTTTGATCTGGATGGGACCCTTCTCACTACCGATAAACAACTTTCCCCCGCCAACCGGGATGCCCTTGTCGACATGCACCAAAGCGGGGCAACCGTAGCCCTTGCCTCGGGCCGTATCGGCAGTTCCATGATAAAGGCGGTGGATGGGCTTGATATCGAGCTTGCCATGCTGACACTTAACGGCGCGGCGGTCTATACCGGAAGAGCAGGACTCACCGAACCGGTTTACGACGCGCCGCTTCCCTCGGAATACGCACGAAAACTCGTGGAATTCGGCTCTGGAAATGATTTCGCAGTCAATTATTATATCGACGACGAGCTTTATTCAGTTCTACACCCCCAGTCTTCGCAATGGATCGATCTGTATCATCAGCAGACGCATACCATATATAACCTCGTCGACAACCTTGCCTCCTTCGACGGGCGTTCTCCCTCGAAAATCATTTTCGTAGGCGATGAATCCCGGCTCGACGGACTGGAGGCACTGTTTCGTGAGAAGTGGGACAGCGAACTGTACATTTGTCGCACATGGAACTACTATTTGGAATTCCTGAGTGTCGATGCGGATAAGGGTAACGGTATCAGAGCGCTGGCCAAGGCACTTGGTATTGCCATGAAAGATGTTGCTGCGTTCGGTGATGCCGACAACGACATACCCATGCTCAAAGCCTGCGGGATGGGAATCGCCATGCGGAACGCAACGGACAAGGTGAAAAAATCAGCCTGGCGGGTGTCATCGTGGACCAACGATGAAGACGGCGTAGCCCGCGAATGGGAAAACCTCAAAAATCTGTAACCGGCAATGGGTAAATACGTCCGGCCGGACGTAT
>CAYFVL010000318.1:0-6448 GCA_964346405.1 uncultured Fibrobacterota bacterium | reverse complement strand
CTGGTCATGACCAGATTGTCGCTACGGTCTTTCTTGTAAGCTACCTGCCCCGCGGATTTTCGGACCGGGATTGGAACACCGCTTTCCGACCCGATACCGACCGTGTAGATACGCACGCCCTGCTTTGCCGCTTCACGCGCCGCTTCGACGGCATCACCTTCGTGGTCTTCACCGTCCGAGAGCAGAATCAATACCTTGTGTTTCTTTGATTCGGACTTATATGCTTCGGTCGACTGGCTGATAGCATCCGCCAGGGCGGTGCCCTGAAGCTGTACCCAGTCGGTTTTTACCGCATTGAGAAACATTTTCGCGGCGCCATAGTCGAGGGTGAGTGGACATTGGACAAAGCTTTCCCCCGCAAAAACAACGACACCGACACGGTCACCTTTGAGCAGATCAATGAGCTTTCCAATTTCATGCTTCGCACGGTCGATTCGGTTCGGTGTTATGTCTTCGGCAAGCATACTCTTTGAGATGTCCAGCGCCACCATGACATCGACCCCTCGCCGTTCAGTCATCTCCATCTTTACTCCGAACCGGGGCCGCGCCAGCGCAAACACCATAATGAGAAAGAAAACCAGAAACAACACTCGTTTCAGGGTCTGCCGCCCGGCACGATGATCCGGGGAAAGACGGGGAAGCAACGCAGAGTCGGCGAATGAGTCCAATGCAGCCTTCCTTTTCTGATAGGCCCACAAAAAGAAGCCGATCAGAGCGGGAATCAGGAGATAGAGCCGGAAAAAATCGGGACTGCCGAATTGAATCATATTTCCACCGTTAAGGAATTCGTCTGAAACGCGTATTGACCAGTATCAATTCCAGCATCAGGAATACAAAACCGGCAAGCAACCACGGGAAAAATCGTTCGGAATAGGTGGTGTACGATTTTGTCTTGATTTCGGTTTTCTCCAGAGTATTTATGTGATCGTAAATCTCCTGCAGCTCCTGAGTGTTGTGTGCCCGAAAGTACGCGCCGTTGGTGGCATCGGCTATTTCCTTGAGGCTGCCTTCGTCGACCTGCGATTCTATCATCTCAATGTCTGTTTGCACCTTGCCGGTCCACATGTCTCGCCGCTCGAACGGATAGGGGACTCGCCCATTTTTTCCGACCCCGATTGTGTAGATTTTGATCCCCAGCTCGCCGGCCGCATTCGCCGCGACTTCCGGCGTGATTTCACCTTTGTTGTTTTCTCCGTCGGTGAGAAGAATAATCACTTTGCTCTTCGCCGACGACTCCTTGATGCGGTTTGCGGCTGTCGCTATCGCGGTGCCGATCGCAGTGCCGTCCTCGATTTGGCCAAACTCCAGTTCATCGATGAATTGGGCCATTATGCCGTAGTCCAGAGTAAGAGGGCATTTGGTATAGCTCCTCCCGGCAAACACCACTAATCCTATTCGGTCGTGTTGTCGTTTTGACACAAACTCCTTTATCGTCTCTTTTGCCACGTGGAGCCGGTTTTGAGGCTTGAAATCGAGAGCTTTCATACTTGTAGAGATATCCAGCACGAGCATAATGTCGACACCGTGAGTGGTGACCTCTTCTTCGGTACTGCCCTTCTGCGGACGTGCCAACGCAACGATTAGAAGACCGGTTCCCAGAATGCGGAACCCGAAAGGTATATGGCGCAGCCTGACGACCAGGGTTTTTCCCAGCGAACGTGGTACTGAAAGGTCCGAGAATCGAAGTGCCGTGCGTCCGTGTCGTTCCCGGCGGAGATACACCCATAGCATGGGAATCCATATAAGCAGCAGGAACAGAAACTCCGGATTCCGAAGTCTCATTGTAAGCCCCCTTCCGGCTGGTCGGCGGTGGAAGCCTGCAAGGGACGATCCGTCTGTTTTTCCGGTTCGGGTCTCGGCCGGGTCTGGGATAGAAATCCGACGGTCTGCTCTCGAAGATGATTCATTGTTGTCCGGTCGGGCACAATACCGGCGAATTTTACTGGATGGGTGGTCTTGAAAAACCAGATAGCCGGTTTTCTCGATTCCTCGGATACCAACGTGGTGTCCCGGATCCAGGCAAGTATCTCATCCGTGGTGAATTCGGCGGCATTGCACTCATAACGTCTTCCTATGTATCGTTTCAGGATTTCGGAGATCTCAAAGACGTACTCCCGGAACAATCCCTGCTCGATAAGCTTTTTTGCATCAAGTCGTCTTAAAGAGTCCATCGCCTCTTCAAACGGCGGTTCGGGGGGAGCTATCGTCTCGCAGGTTGGCTTCTTCATCACGATATGGCGGACGAGAAAAATCCCTCCAATTGCAATCATCAGCGCGATACCGGTCCACAGCCACCACAGCGACGGAGTTCCGGCGGAGAGCGGCGCTTTGATATCCCTGACCGCTGCGGAATCGGTATCAATAACCGAGCGGATCATCATGGGAATCGTGTCGGAATATACGGTGTCTGGAATGTCGGATGAAGGCAATAAAAAGGGGAGTGCGGGGATCGAGCAATGCTTGACTTCATAGTTCGTTATGATATACTCAAACGATACACTGTCGGCGTTTTTCAGCGAAGAACGTTCTTCGCGCCAGTCTTTTACGACAAATGAACCGAATCCGTCTTCGGTTTCGGGAGGAATAACCCGGGATTCCGGCGGCACAACGATCGATACGGTGAATTTGACTCGATCGCCGATAGTGAGTTCACGGGTACTTACGTCGGTATACACCACAACCGAATGAACCGTACCAACTGCTACAAGAATTAGCAGCAGAACGGAGCAATACAGGTTTCGGGTTCGAGCTGAAGGTGTTCTATTTATTATGCGGCGGTTTTGCACCATGTTTATTCTGCATTGTAGTTCCGGAGGACATGATCGTCTACCGGTGGGAAAACGCTATTTTTCTGGTTCTGTAAGTCGTCATAAAATAACCCATACCGATGAAAGTGTTCCACACCGACTCGGCTCGAGGGCAGAATGGTTCACTTAACCCAGGTTTCGCAGCCAACTCACGGCATTCTGTGTAAGCTGTTGCATGATCTTACCTTATCCCGTCCCGCACCGCGGGAGACTCAAGGTATCTCAGCGGATACCCCTGCGCTTTTCGTACGGCAATCACGCACAACCGAAAGACTCTGGAATGATTATAATTATGATCCAAACTGCTTACGAGAGAGCGCTACCACGTTCAGGGTTTTCGACGGACACCTTTTCGCAAAGTGAATACGAATGAATCGCTTTTTTAGTATCATTCTGATCATTATAGGATTTTCGGCCCCAGTCGTTACAGGGGAGGGAAAGCCGTTTCAGCCCTCGTCTTCTTCAAATCAGCGGAGCCTCAAGGGGATACCCGAAGTACATTTCGATGCGGCCATTTGGCGCTATTTTTTCAGAAATAATCAATACTTCCGGGATCATCGCCTCATCGGGAGCGAAATACGGATTGAACCATATTGGCTGTCCTGGCGGGACAAACTGCTGCTCGGAAGCTTTTTCGAGGTAAATCCGGGGTTTGGGAGCAAAAAGCCGGGGCATGAGGTCGTTTTCGATCCTATCGACATCAATTATGCATTGACTACCGTTCTGGAATACCGACTGCCTTCGGTTCGGCTCACGTTCGGTGAGGATCATCGATGTTTTCACGACATCGATCGTAAGGATCTGCCGACCGTTTACTGGAACAATTTCTTCATTTCCGCTCACTCTCCAAACTTCTGGAGGGTACATTTCTATGAGCATTCCGAGAGAAGTACAACATTCTCGTTTGCCGAAAAGGTTTCCTGGAGGACTCGGATAGGGTACTACGCAAAGAGTTTTTTCGGCCTTGTTCAGGAATCGATAGTGAATTACGAAAACTCACGGATCGTTGAAGCAGAAGCGGGGGCGCGGTACCATTTGCATCGGGGGGAGGTCGTCGCACTTGCCGGCTCGGGCGAGGTGAAAGTCGGATTGTCGGAGAAGCCGCCTCCCGCAACGTCCGGAGCAGAATTCTACCGGCGAATAAGTATTTCGCTGGAGAGCGAATTAGTATCCCGTTCTGAGGGAGGAGGGGTGCTTTTTGCTCGTTTCGTGCTGGACGACATGCCCTCTCATCACGGACAGCCCAGGTTCAGTGATAACCGGATGCTGCAGTTGGGGGTTCGGGTTTTCCGGTAAGGATACCACTTTCGTTTTTGATTGCACGGTGTTACAATCTGTTCTCGTCATAAAAAGGCGTACCACACGTAAATATAGCTATGAGCATAAGAAACTTTTCCTGGGTTATTCGCGGCAAACTCGCGGGGTGTGCTATTCCCGGCGGAGGAGTGCCCGGAATGTCGGTAAGCCTAAACGAGGATCTTGCCGGTCTTTTTTCAAAAGGCATCCGACGTCTGGTTTCGCTCACCGGCATGCCCGGCGATTTCGGCGCCGTATGTTTGAGCAACGGATTGGAGTGGGTTTCGTATCCGATTCCCAACCAGGGATTGCCCGAAAACCTCACTGCGGCAAGTCGGTTGGTGACCGATATCGTTGAGGCAATACGGACCGACATCCCCGTGTGCATCCATTGCTATGCCGGGGTCGGGAGAGCCGGATTGGTCCTTTCAAGCGTCGTAGGAGTATATTACAACCTTCCCGCCGAAGAGGCGATAGCCCGGGTCCGTGCGGTACGAAGAGCGTTCGATTCGGTCGAACAGGAACAGTTCGTGAAGGAAATTCTGGATGCAGGATCAAAATGAACCGGCCGCCGACGCCAAAAGCATTTCCGACATTCGTAAGTATTTGCTCGCCGACGAAGAAAAACTCTCCCCATTTGCCAGAAAAAGCAGCGAGTCGGCAGGACGGCGTCGGCCGATCACTCGTGATCCGTTTCGTCTGGAATTCGCCCGTGATGAAACGCGCATCATCCATTCTCCGCCGTTTCGAAGACTGAAGCATAAGACGCAGGTGTTTCTTTCACCCGACAATGATCACATCTGCACGCGAATGGAACATGTACTTCATGTATCCAGCATAGCATCGGTCATTGGTCGATGTCTGAATCTGAATGCGGACCTGATAAACGCTATTGCGAAAGCCCACGATCTGGGGCATCCCCCCTTTGGTCATTCCGGTGAAGAAGTTCTTGACCGAATTTTGGTGCGGGAGGGAGTTGAGGGCGGGTTCAAGCACGAAATCCACGGGCTGCGGGTTGTCGACAAGCTGACCAACTACGGGGAAGGGCTGAATCTGACGTACGAAGTGCGCGACGGCATCATCGCTCATTGCGGTGAAAAGTTCGAACGCGCGGTTGTGCCGGACCGCGACCGTGATCTGTTGCAACTCGAGAAAATAACGGAGCGTTCGGGGCATCCGGCCACTCTCGAGGGGTGTCTGGTTCGTATGGTAGACCGAATCGCCTATTTGGGTCGTGATCTCGAGGACGGAATCAAAGCGGGGCTCGTTGCCAAAACGGACGTGCCGGGCGACATCGCACGGAATCTGGGCACCGACAACGGCAAAATTATCGGAAGATTGGTCACTGATACCATTGCCAATAGTCTGGGAAAAGACGCCATCGAGCTGAGTGAAGAGGTCTTTGAGCTGATGACCGAATTGAAAGAGTTCAATTACGACCGAATCTACCGCCACCCCACGGTGAAACTCAACGCCGACAAGACGGCCCGCATGCTTGAAGTGCTGTATTACGAGTTCGTTCGCATTCTCGAAAAGACGGAGCGAGGACGGAATGAAGAGCTTGTTCGGGATGTCATTCGTGTCGCCCCGCTGTGCGGCGTTCTCTTTGACTTCATAAAGAATTCGAACTATAATGAAGAGACCCCGATCGGAAGAGTTGTCACCGACTATCTGGCAGGTATGACCGATGTATTTGCGCAGAAGTCGTATGTTCAGTTTTTTCTTCCGACGCCTATTGTCTAGCTAGCGCCAGGGGGCGGAGCGGTGTTCGAGGTTCGGGGTACCGCAATCCGAGACTTGTCCTGATCTGCGGCGAAAAATCCGAAATGGAATGATGGCCGGCACTTCAGTGCCGGACTCGGTGTTGAAGTAAACAATAAATCTACTCCATGTTATCACTGATCTCTGTGGTATCTTTTTCAGACCACCAACGCATGTAAACGGAAATCCGAAATGGAATGGGTTAATGGGAAAATCGAGAAGCAGTCGCGCCGCCTATGAAAACCGACCTCAGGGGCTTGTCGGGCAGTTGTGGGATTCGTTCTGGAGTGCTCCCGATGAAGCCTGCCCGAAATGCGGTGGCGCGGTGTGTGAGTACTATGATCCCTTCTTTTTCAGTCCGATCCGTACACTGAACGGGCGACGAAGGATTAGATGTATAAAGTGCCGGTTTATCTGGAGGCCGAGCAGAAAACGACGGAGTTTTCTGGAGCAGTTCAAGATTCGCATGTGATTCAGGAGTCGTCACGAAATAACCTCTCCATTCTCGCTTGATCTCTGGTCGGCTTTATTCGTTGCTTGTTTGGGCCATAGTCCCTGAGCCGCTTTTAACGGAAGAAGATTAT
>CAYFVL010000317.1:0-6460 GCA_964346405.1 uncultured Fibrobacterota bacterium | reverse complement strand
TTTCAGCTTCACTGAGTACGAGTACCGTTTCGCCTTCGGCTTCACTGAGTACGAGAAGAAAGCGTCCGTATTTTTATCAATCACCCCAAACTGTTGGTGAGCTGGATCGAAGTACGCCTCCACCCGAATTCGTGCTGAGCGGGGTCGGAGTACCCCTCACCCCAATCCGCAATTCCTCGGGTTACGCTCTCTATCTAGTCCTGATCGTCCTCCTGGTTGCCGGTGTCCTTTTTTCTTTGACACTCCGGAGTTCCGCAATGGTATTAATGCAGGGCGCGAGGATGGAGCAGAAATTTCAGGCACGCCTTCTGGCCGAATCGGGCATTGCCCGGGCGGAGTACTTTTTGAACGGGGGTGATGGGCGGGGGATGTTATGGGAGACGGAAGCGTATGAAGAGGTTGTTCCGAAATACGGTAAAATCAAACTTCGTTGTGACCGTCATGGACTGTTCGCTCTTCTGAACAGTACCGGCTCGCGGGTGCATGCAACACACACCATTGCCGGACTTGCCGGGCGGAGGGTTCCAAACGAACTCACACCGACTCTCACGCTGACTGGTAAGGCCGGTGGTATCGCGGTCGATGGTGGCGCATCGGTTGTGGGAAGGATTGTACTTCGTCACGGCGATGTTGTCCGGGGAAGCAGCCGTATTCCCGCCCGGGGGTATGCCGATAGAATCAGCAAAATACAATCCCCGAGTCTCCCATTCGACAACCAACCGATCGTTGACGAATTTGAATACTATCGAAGTCGTCTCAAGTCAGCCTCGTCGGATACCGCAACGCTCGTCGGCACAGCCCTGCTGAGTGATACTGTAATAAACACTGCAAATATCACGATAGCGGGAGACTGCACGATCGAGTCCGCTCGGATCGTGGGCAGCGATATTCGGGTAACCGGCAGACTGCGGCTTGGGGCCGGGGCGGTATGCGAAGCGTGTTCCTTTACCGCTGAGCGGGTCGAACTGGTCGACGGCGTGTCCAGAGGATGTGTATTCTATGCTGAAAAGGATCAGCAACTCACCGGAGGTAAACACGAATCCCAGTTTTTCGGCTCCGACACAATCCGGGTCGGAAAGGATGCCCAATTCGGTCCGACCACATCGTGGGTTTCGTACCGTCGAGTTGTGGGTGATACGGCATTGACCGGTGCGCTGATATTCGAGAGCGGGGGAACTTATCGCGGAACCGCAATCAGCTTTATGGATACGACAAACTTATCACGGTCGGTCACCCAGACAATCGCGATTCATATCGACCCCAATGTCGAGTTTCGTGGTTCTCTTGTCACCGACGGTGATATACACATGGAAAAGCCGGATATACGGGGTCATTTCTGGGCACGTGCGGTAACGACACGGCACAATAAAGTGGCATACACCAACTGGATTTGGAGCGGAACACTGCGTCCTCCGGAGGAAACCCACGTTTTCCCGCTCCTGGGCTCGACTCCGGCTCGGGTGATGGTTACTCTTGACCTGCAATGGGTGAGGGGAAAACAAACAGAATGACAGTATCACCATCGAATCAATCTTACTCAGCGCAGCGGTACTCAGTCCATTCAGGGACGGAATTGTTTCGTGGAAAAGAGAATCGCCAGAAGCCTCCATCGCGCGTGGTAGTACCCGTGATTTCGCGGTATTCGGTTTCCGGACAAACGACTGTGGAATCGAGTACCGCTCAGCTTTCAGCTTCGCTGAGTACGAGTACCGTTTCGCCTTCGGCTTCACTGAGTACGAGTACGAAATACCATGAAGAAAATCGTCCGGAGTCTCCCTCGCGCGTGGTAGTACCCGTGATCTCGCGGTACTCGGTCCCCGGACAACCGACTGTGGAATCGAGTACCGCTCAGCTTTCAGCTTCGCTGAGTACGAGTACGAAACATTATCGATCACCCTGGATTTCTGATGAGTGGAGCCGAAGCACCCCGCACCCCGCACCCCCGGGCTATACATCCCGGACCTTGGACACCCCTGGCTATACTCTTCTCGAATCCCTCATCGCAATAAGCATTTTCCTCATCCTCATGGTTCCCCTGACTGCTCGTCTCCACGAGGCCGACAAGACCGCTCGAGTGCGGCACAAGACAACCGCGATGTGCATTCTTGAACAGGAAGCAGCGTTGATTCGGCACGGAGAGAGTCCGTTTCCGGTGAAAAAGAGGACGGTTGCGGGGCGGGAGTGGGTTGTTGAGACGAGTGCGGAGGGAAATCCGCTTCGGACGTACCGCATGCATGCGTTTCTTGATGGCAGAGAGATCTCAGAGGTAGTGTTTCATAATTATGAAGAATAAACGAACCATTTTACGAGCATTCAGGGATTTTGGACCGGCTATGGGGCGAGATCGGGGGATGGTCGGAACTACGTTGGTTGAGCTGACATTGGCGATTGTGGTGACCTCGATGGTTGGTGCTTTGGTGTTTACGGGGTATCGGTTCGCGGTCGGTCGGTTTCACGATCATGCGAATGCCGCGGCCCGGGCAAATGAGATGATTCTGTCCAAAGCGGTAATCGATCGTCTGTTTCGGGATATTTCGGTGGTGGAGCGTGTGTTTCCATCGAGGGTGGATTATCGTGGGGTAGGAAGTGACGAGACCGAGTCGATCGTTTTCCGTAACAACACGGTAGCAGGTCCAACCCGCAAGACTCCCGCCTGCATCGAAGACTTCAAAATAGAACTCCGTCCCCCGGACCCCGAGGTCCCCGAACCCCGGAGTGCGTTGATTCTGTGGGAAGCGCGAGTCGGGCAGAAGGGATGGATTGGTGGAGCGAGATCAGTGACGACTCCTTAGAGGGGTTCATTTGTTGGAAGGAATTCTCTGTGTACGCTCTGCGCTCTGTGTGGTTAAAATTCCTCCTTCGCCCGCAAAACACAATTCTAACAAAAAAAAGTTTCTTTAAACTTGACTTTTCCTCGACATCATATATTTTTATCAAGAACGTATAAATCAACACCGGTTTCGTAAGCCCGTGCAGAGCACGAAATGAACCGATGTTGAGCACCTGTAGCGGCGAAAAATCGCCCGACGGTTACGATTGTTGTTTGATTGCTACCGTCAGATTCATACGACTGGATTTCTTTCCTTCGTGTGATTTCCTTGCGATTTTATACAAGTTTCATTTCATTCCCAACAGGGTTATGGAATTTGAGCATGCTGCGCAGGCTATTGTTTGTAATGAATGCCGAGCGACCGGATGTGTAATGGTCCGGTATTTGGCGCTTATATACATTATATACTGGAGCAACCTATGCGGGTGACACACTCGAAAGCTTTTCTTACCGTTCCTCTACTCGGACTGTTTCTGGCAGTCTCCACAAGTACCAGCAGTGTTCAGCCGAATTATACGAAGACAACTGTATACGATGTTAATGCAACCGGTGACGATATAGAGACGAAAAGCTTCGTCGATGGTTTAGGCCGGGCTTTACAAACGCAAATCAGGGTTTCCGAGGATACGGCGCTGATTAGCGCTCAGGAGTATGATGATGCGGGGAGGCCATCGAAAAGTTACAAGTCGTTCACGCATCAGACTGATCTGGATTACCTTTCAGCCGACGAGGTGCCAACCAAAGCGGAAAAAGCATACCGTTTGGTTCCGGGGGGCGAAAACGGCTATCCCTATTCGGAAACGCGGTACTACAATGACCCCCTTTCACGGGTAAAAGCCGCCGGTGCACCGGGTTCAGACTATTCTAACCACCCAGTTAATTCCTGGTATCTTGGAACCAAAAAAGATCCCGATTCGCCCACGGATCATCAGGATTCCCGTGGTTTTCTCAACAAAACCGGGCTCGATATCCTGTCGGGGAAGGTCCCGGGTGATCTTCAACTGCCTGCTTCAGGCACCGCAACTCACTTCCTCTCAGTCTCCATGGATCCAGACGGAAATTTCAGTCAGAGCATGACGACGGTGTTTGGGAACACGGTTCTGACCTGGGCTGATCCAAACAAGGATACCGAAGGGGACGAGATTATTGCAGAGTATCAGTACGATATTCTGGGAAATGTATTGAAAGAGATTCCACCGAAACATGGCGACCAGGCACTCCTGGACAATACCACAATCGAATACAACACGTTGGGCCAGGTTGTAAAGCGTACGAGTCCGGACGGTGGAGTAACCAAATATAAATATGATGAGTCCGGCAGAATAAGTTCGGTGCTGGACGCCAATGACCTGGCGATCAATGAAAACTATCCTCCTGATTTGGCGTACAGCTATGATGATTTGGGAAGAGTCGAACAGATCGTTCGCCGAATACCCGCGGAGGTGTCCGGTCTTCCCTTTGCAGACGCCGAAATGAAGGTGCTGCGGTTCTACGATGATGTCTCAAGCATGAGTCAGAATGAAAGGAATTCATACGGTATCACGGATGATGTTCTCAATGGGCTCAAGAACATAAGGGGCAGGATGTTTGCCCAGGTATCATATGGTGACATGAGAAAATGCAATGTGGTGGATTTGTATGGATACAATGATGAGGGACAGGTTGATGTACAATATAAACTGATACCCGGTCTTTCTCTTCAAATCTTTTTATACACTTACGATGATCACGGTAAGCCCGAATCTGTTGCTTGGAATGGGGGCTCCAAGACTATGATACGAAGGTACGAATACGAATCCCTTGGGCGATTGGCATCTATGAAGGATGCACAGCACAATCATCTGGTTTCATATGATTACGATGAGCGGGGGCTGCTTACAAAGAAGACCTATTTTGATGGAGCTGGTGCCAAGATTACGAGTATAGGTCATGTCTACAACATTAGGGATTGGTTGCACAGAGTCGTGGAATTGAATTCGCCTTCAAGGTATCACGAGCACCTCGACTACCTTGGGGATTCCCCCTCATTCAGGGGCAATATTCAGAAAGCCACTCACAGATACGGAAATGCCGAACTCGAGCATGATTATGAGTATGATCAGGTCAACAGGTTGACCAATACCGGATCGGTTGCGTCGGATGATGAAGGCAGTATCAGGTCGGCCGACTATGATGAACACTTTGTCTATGATGCCATTGGGAGATTTGAGCAAAAAAGAACCGGGGCAAATGCCGACGATAAAGTCTACGATTATTACGGCTCAACTAATCGCCTCCGGCAGGTTGCGGGTCAACCCCAGAACAACTACCTGTACGACGCAAACGGTAACGTAATCGTAGACATGCAGAAACGCTGCCGGATAGAATATGACTATCGGAATCTTCCGATCAGATTTGAGTTTTATGCTTCGATGCCGAGTTTGGCTCCGAATAACAGGGGCGAAATTCCCGGTGACCTTGATGCGCAATTTGCGAATCATGACCGGGTTTCCGAGGTTATCATGGTGTACGATGCCGGAGGCAGTCGCGTGCTCAAGGCGGAGAGAACTGACTTCGGGAAAGTTGCGGTCTACAATGAAACCTTCAATGGTATAAAAAGCCTTTTCAACCGTGGTTTCGTTGAAGGAAGCCCCTTTCCTTCCTCACATGGTCGTTGGGACCTGAATACTACAGACGGAACTCTACATACGACCGACAACGCGGGTGGCTGGCAAGAAATGGCACGAATTCGGTGTGACCAGTTCAGTGTTGCGCGAAGTGAGGGGCCCATAACCGCGGAATGGTCGGTTCGATTTCCCACCAATAATTCAGGCCCGGGCTGGCGCGAACAGAACAAGGTCTGGTTCTCAATTCTGGATGAGAATAAAGAATCGGCTTACACTCTGCGCTTCAAACCCAATCGAAGACAGGACCTGCAAACCAGTCCAGACATGAAGCTGTATAAGGGTGCTCCGTTCATTGGATTACAAGAAGTCAGGACCAGCAAACTGACTCCCTCGGGAAACGAAGCGCTGTGGGTGAAATTCAAAATGGTGATCCACCCCGAGGGCGAAATTAAAGTGTTTTACGATTGCCGCGACGGTAACGGCATGAAAGAGTACATTTCGGTTGAAAATTCCGATTTCGCCACGTTCGGTGGTATTCAGATAGAATACAAGACCGGAGACCGCGGCACATCGGAACACTATTACATAGAAGTCGATGATATTCGCATCCTGCGTCCCGGTGAACCGGCAACAGTCGAAGAGTTCCTGGCTATGTCTAAACGAGCCACGGCGTATGTGAACGGGTTTGCGGTCTACGAACAGACCGCCCCGGGCGCCGGACTGGAGCTTGCCTACACCAATATTACGACCTCTGTCGGAGGAGTCGAAGGGCGGGTAGAGTACTCTGAAAACGGCGAGACAAGATACTTCTACCTCAAAGACCATCTCGGCTCCAACCGTGTCGTGATCTTCGAAGAAGACGGCGCCTCCGGGGTCATAGAGGCCGTTGCTTACACGGCCTATGGGGAAATGAGAGACGTAACTACTGTAACCGGTAGTAAGGGAGAGGCCAGGGAGAAGTTCACGGGTAAGGAGTTTGATGAGGAGGGTGCCGTAGACGGCGTAACAGACGGCATTTCCGCTT
>CAYFVL010000316.1:0-6538 GCA_964346405.1 uncultured Fibrobacterota bacterium | reverse complement strand
CGATATGCTATCGGGACTCAATGTCCGTTTCAGGGAGTTTTCGGACAGGCACTAACTAAGGGTTCGCGTAGAAATAAATTTGCATTTTCTCGCGCAGTTAATTCACCCACCAGTGGTCAAATATCAAAGAATTGTCCAAAAACAGGTTGTGAAAAGCTATCTTCCATGGAGAGCATCGACAAAAATGCCGAAATACGTGCTCTTGCGGCATACAGCATTGATAAAATAGAGAAAAGGGCCGGGCAGCCGCTCCGTTATTCGGAGAGGAAAGTCCGGGCACCACAGGACAGGGCGCCTTGTGTTAAACAAGGGTTCCGGTTCATACCGGAAACGGCAAGTGCCACAGAGAATAGACCGCCCCGTGCAATCGCACGGAGTGAGATGTGAAAAGGTGGAGTAAGAGCCCACCGCACGCCATGGTAACATGCGTGGCAGGTAAACCCCGCCCGGTGCAAGGCCAAGCAGAGAGAGTCCCCCTTTGGGGGAAGAAGTTGTCCGCTTCGAATCTCTTGGGTAGGCCGCGCAGATAAATGGCTGCCTCTCTTCCGACAGGAAGTAGACAGAACCCGGCTTACAGGCCCTTTTCTCTTTTTTTGTAAAGTCCGAAATCCCGCGACAAACCGGCGGTATTTCGATGACAATGTACCGCGCACGAGCACGGACTTGGTCTTCCCGACGGTATTGGTGGCTCGGGACTCTGATTGAGGCCATGGCGCCTCAGGTTCTCTTCGAAATAAAATTATGATCCATACAAAAAATTGTATCTTCGCACTCCTCGTAGCGGGTATACTCACGATATCTTTCGCGCAGGACCCAAATGGGAATGCCACCGGTTCTATCCGGAAAACAACGGCTCCCATTCCGACCGAGACGAACACCGACTCAGTCCATTCGCGGAAACCGGACGCATCTGGATCCCCGACTTACCTCTCCATCCGGGAAATCACTTTTATCGGAAACCAGGTCACCTCCGAGAAGCTACTGAATCACTATCTGAAGCTTACACCGGGGATGCCGTATGACTCACACGTAGTTGCCGAAGCACAAACCGCATTGAGAGAATCTGGACTTTTTCGTACCGCCACCATTATCCCCCGTCCGGCGCCCGGCGGAAAGAAACTGCTTGTGGTCGTTTCGGAGCGTCCCTACCTTTCCGTTACGGATATCGGTGGAGAACTCTATGGCACACGGTACGGCCAAATTCCCAGCGATTGGTTTTTCGAGCGGTGGTTCGATCAATGGTTCAAAATCCGTCTGGGGATCACTCACACCAATTTTCGAGGTATGAACGAGCAACTCGGTGTCCATTTCAGTTTCTGGGATTCACGTTCCCTGGCAGTTTCCTGGTACAAACCGTTTCTGGGCACCCGATATTTCACCAAAATGGGGATGTCGGTCGCAAACTATCCTGATCTGTACCAGCCCTGGCGCTACTTTGCCTTTCGTCCCTACCTCCTCTGTGGGTCCCAATTGAGCACGAAATCACGTGTATACGCCGGGGTCGAAGGGACGGTCGGAAGAGATTACTGGTCAGGTCCCGCGGCTTGCCGACAGGGAACCGCTTCCGCGGATGCAGCGGATTCAGGCAAACAAGTGTGTCGGGAAAGCCCCCGGAATATCCTCAAACGTGAAAATTTTTACGAACAACTCGAAGTATTCGCGGGCTGGATACGCGATACCAGAGACAACAAATGGGATCCACGCAAAGGGCTCTACACGAGCCTGAGACTCTCGACCAACACACTTTACCCGCGTGAGCCCGAATTCGGCTATCATCAGGCGTCCGGAGATACACGTTTTTTTCACCCGGGATTCACGGATGGTCACCGATGTGCCTATCGACTTGGAACCACACTTCGAATCGGAACATCGGCGGCATACGACGCTCTTCGGGCCGGTGGCGAATCCACCATCCGGGGATTTGCCACCGGTCAATTCGGTGCATACGATACCATGAACAACCGGATTACTTCATCCCTGGAGTACAGAATTCCGCTCTTCAAAACACCCGAAGTGGATTTTGGCAAACTGTCGGGCCTGCATACGGGATTGCACGATTTTTATTATCGTGTCGACCTCGCGCCGTTCGTGGATGCAGGCTATTTGTGGAAACTTCTGGAAAAGCCGACCGAACAGCACGACGGGGGAATCGGTGCCGGACTTGGCATCAGAGTATTGGCGCCCACCCTTAAACGAAGCGTCTCGTTCGATCTGGCATGGAATATCCACGACTGGCATGGACTGGTTCCGGTCGGCTGGAAGCCGTCATGGGCGCTATATCTCGATGCGCCGTTTTGAGGCGTGATTTTGCTCCGGGCCGCCACTGTTCAAGTATCAGGAATGCATGCTAAAACGAAACCAGGTGCTTTTTCAGCATCTCAATCAGACTCGTTCTCTTGAACGGTTTACAAATGCTTGCCGTGAATCCATAGTCGCGCGGACGAGCCATAATGGGGTCGTCGGCATAGCCACTGGAGACGAACACGGGGACATCCAGACAGATCTTTCGTATTTCCCCAACAGCCTCCTTACCGCCCATCCCTCCAGGAATGGTCAGGTCTAAAATCATGGCGACGGGGGATCTTCCCTCGTTGAGTTCCGCCCGAAGGAACTCAACCGCCTCCCGCCCATCTTTCGCCGGCTTCGCATCAAACCCGAACGACTGAAGCATCTCGCAGATTATATCCCGAATCACCGATTCATCATCCATCACAAGAACCGTACCGGAGCCCTGAAATGAACTCGGCTCAAAAGACTGCACGTGTAAGATATCTCGTTCGGATGCGGGCAGATAGATGTGGAAGGCCGTGCCCTTCCCCGGTTCCGACTCGGCGTCAATGTGTCCACCGTGTTTGTTCAGGATTGAATAGCTGGTCGCCAGGCCCAGTCCATGCCCCTTTTCCTTTGTCGTATAGAATGGATCGAATATCTTCCGAATCATATGGGCAGGCATCCCGATCCCCGAGTCCCTGAACGTTACTTTTACGTATTTTCCCGGCTCCAGGAACAATCCAGAGTTTTTGTCGAGCAGGACGTTCTCCGCTGAGATCTCAACCATACCCCCTTCGGGCATAGCCTGCTGAGCATTAATAACGATATTTTCGACCGCCTGACCGATCTGATTCTTGTCGATTTCACACATCCAGAGGTCGGGAGAAATACTGGTTTTGCACCGTACGGCGGACCCGCTGAGCGCAAACTCCGCCGTTTCCAGAATAAATGGAAATAGTTTGTCGGTTTTCTTGACCGGCACACCACCCTTGGCAAACGTAAGTAACTGCTGCGTGAGGCTTCGGGCCCGGTCTATCGTACTGAGCGCTTTCGACAGATACCGCGTCACACGCTTGTTCTCGGAAAGCTCGGAGGCAAGATCGATATACCCGAAGATTCCGCCGAGAAGGTTGTTGAAATCGTGTGCTATACCGCCCGCCAGCACGCCCAGCGAGTCCAGACGGTTCCCCCTCTCAACAGCATCGAGCAGTTTCTGTTTCTCAGTCATGTCTCGAAATACGAGTACTACCCCAATCGTACGGTTTCTCTTATCCTTAATAGGCGCTCCGCTGTCGGCGATTATTCGTTCAGTGCCGTCGCGAGCAATAAGAAGCGTATGATTCGCCAGTTCAATGATCCTGCCGGTCGCCAGAACTTTTCGTACCGGATCCTCGCAGGGCTTACGCGTGAACTCGTGTATGATGTAGAACACGTCTTCCAGCGGTTTGCCGAATACATCTTCCTGGGTCCAACCGGTCAGCTCTTCGGCAACATTGTTTATTATGACAACCCGACCTTCGGTATCGGTAGTAATTACCCCGTCTCCAATGCTGCGAAGTGTCACCGAGAGCCGTTCCCGCTCCGCCGATATTGCCTCCTCGGCAAGCTTACGTTCGGTCACGTCGCGAGCAATACCCACGTAGCCCGTAATATTCCCTGCTTCGTCTCTCGTTGGACTACCGTTGGAAACATACCACCGCCATGAACCGTCATAGTGGCGTGTTCGGTACTCCGGGCTGGTCTGCTTGTTGCCGGTGGTAAGGACATACTGAAGGAAGTCCCGACACAAGCCGACGTCTTCCGGATGCACAAACGGCACGAATGAAGCACCG
This sequence comes from uncultured Fibrobacterota bacterium, assembly GCA_964346405.1. Taxonomy (GTDB): domain Bacteria; phylum Fibrobacterota; class Chitinivibrionia; order Chitinivibrionales; family CAYFVL01; genus CAYFVL01. The sequence continues at coordinate 2,435 of CAYFVL010000316.1, read as the reverse complement.
ATCATCTGGTCGGGCGGTATTCCAATGAACTCCTCCCAATTGGGAGAAACATAGGTAAACAGACCTTCCGGCGAAAGTGAATACACGATGTCCCTTGCATTCTCCACGAAGGAGCGAAAACGTCGTTCGCTGTGCAGCCGAGCTTCGGCGGCTTCCTTCTGCTCTGTGATGTCCTGAATTGTGCCGAGTACAAGGTCTCGCTCGCGATCGAGTTCCGCCACGGAATGTATATGCCGCATCTTGCCGTCACTGGGCCGCTTAATCTGAAATTCAACGTCGTAGGGAAGATTGTGCTCGACGAGTCCGCGGAGTTTTTCGTCCAGAAGCTCACGGTACTCCGGCAGCGGCACCGATTGCACCTGTTTTATAGTCCATTCATCCTCGCCCAACCCATAGATCCTTCGGCTCTGTTCCGATGCCTTAACCATGCCGGTAGTTAGGTCGAAACGCCAGGAACCCACACGAGCGATTGACTGGGCACGTTTGAGGTCCAGTTCATTTTCTCGTAGAGACAGCTCGACATTCCTCCGGTCGGTCACATCGAAGGCGACTGCATAGGTAATTCCGCTGTCGACATTTGGATGTGAGGTCCACATGAGAGTCCGGTACGATCCGTCCCTATGCCGGTACCTGTTTTCAAAAGAGATAACTCTCTCTCCCTTCCGCAGGTGTTCTTCAATCACTCTCCGGGTCGGTTCAACATCGTCGGGGTGAATAAACTGAAGGAACGGTTTTCCGACAAGGTCGGCGTCCCGGTACCCGAGGGTTCTTTCAAACGCAGGGTTAACACGAATAAACTCGGTCGTTTCGAGATCGGCAATACATATGAGAGCCAGAGACATTTCGAAAATCGATTCGAAATCAGTTTCCGCCCGCTTCCTGTCCGAAATGTCCTGAAAGGTACCCTGCAGCTTAACGGTTTCTCCATCGACAACAACCGGTTTGCAGATTGTTCGCGCAAACAGCCGCTTGCCGGTAGCGGTAATAAACCTCAGCTCGAGATCGTACGGTTTTCCATACTTTAGCGCGCGATCTATTGCCTCTCGAAGAACAGGGCGATCGTCGGGATGCCAGAATTCCAGCGCTTCATCAAGGGCAGGTTTGGTATCAAAGGGAACCTCATGAATGCGATACGTTTCTCTGGTCCATGAGACAATTTTCGTAGATACATCGAGCTGCCATCCCCCGGTCTTCGACATCTTTCCGGTTTCCTCGAGTAGCTCCTCGGTTTCATGCGACCGTAGATCCGACTCGATAACGTCTCGGAATTGCCTCAGGAGTTTTTGCCGGGAGTCGGGGAAATGGCGTCGTTTGTTGTCCAGCACACACAGGGTGCCAAACGGAGTGCCGTCGGGAGAGTCAATAGGGAACCCGAGATAGGCAACCATTCCCAGTTTGATATCTGGGTTGTCTTTCCACATTTCATCCATCCGAGCGTCCGGCACCACCAGCTTCTTCCGGGATTGTATCACGGTTTGGCAGTAAAGTCCCGACCATTCTTCCCGGTCGCCGACACCATACGGATTGCCTCCGGAGTTGCTTGACACTGAAACTTCCATGTATCCATCATCGACTCTCATAATCAATGCTGCGGGAACTTCAAGGATTTCGGCGAGCAGATCGACTGCTTCCTGCCACTTTTTGAGGAATCGGGACGGCAGATCGCTTGCAACTGTGTTACTTCGGGTCATCCGGATGCTCCTCCACAGGTTTCGGTATGAGAAACGTTACTGTATCGGCTCAGCTCGTGATATGTCTGACAGACAATAAGTCGTTCGGGATTCGGTACCGGCTCCTCACTCCTGATTTGATAGCATCGTGAATGGTGCTATGAACAGCATGTCTTCGCTATTTGTCTTCACCCTCCCCTTTTTATTCGAAGCGGGACACGTGCCAGGCGTTCATTCGATTTGAGGGGACGAGGCATTGAGATCAACGGCGTCGGAACCAGCTTGAATACCAATTCAGAACTCTCCGGCAAGAGCGGATCAATATAGAATATATAATCAATGGAATGCCCTGAAGCCTAACCCAGGTTTCGCAATCAACTCACGGCATTGAGCGAAGCCGAAAGGTCGAGATGAACTCTCCGTTTCCAGCCGAAAGCCATGGCCGTGGGATATCTCGTGGATTGGACCTGATTCATTCTGTGAGCAGAGTTTCCATAGAGACTTGCATGATCAGGAAAGAACCGTAAGAACCGGAGGAAATGAATCGACAGATCTTGAACGAAGTCAACATTGTAACCGACAGATACTCAGTGCCGGTCATGCAGAAGGGCCAGGCACAGCCGGCTCGGGGAATGCCCGGGAAAAAGTCTCTTCGGGTAGTGCCATAGTGTATCTTGAATAGTGCATACTCGGAAATGTGCTTTGGTGCCTTAGCCGAGCGAGAAAATGACCGGCGAGGCGTCCCCGAATCGCCCTATACCCAGA
>CAYFVL010000315.1:0-6579 GCA_964346405.1 uncultured Fibrobacterota bacterium | reverse complement strand
GAACGTACGTTCATCCCGGCGAACATCTTGAGTGTATCGGATGTCACGAAGATAAATGGAAAGACCATTCCAGCCAGGCTGTAACACCGGCGGCATATTTGCGACCACCATCTCCGCTGACCCCCGATGTTTCGGGGACCTGTCCTCTGAACTACCATATCCTTGTAAAACCGACGCTTGAAAACACCTGTATTCCCTGCCATGAGCAAAAGAATTCGGGAGGTCCGCGAGAATCGGAATACAAACGGGTGGGAGGAACATTTTACTTTAGTGCTGGAAACAGTCATAGTGTTCTGCAAAAAACCGGCGGACATCGGACGATTCCGGGACGGTTCGGCGCACTCGAATCGAGGATAGGGAAGGCTCTTCTCGAGAACCATCGTGACCGGATTACCGAAAAGGAATTTCACCGGATGGTAGTCTGGCTCGATGCCAACAGCATGGAGCTTGGCGCATACCGGGACTCGGCCCTGCAGAAACAGGGTGAAGTGGTTTGGCCGCTTATCGACAGCGATTCGACTAACCCAACAGGTGTCGAATGGGAGTTTTCCGCTCCTGTTTCGGCGGTTGATCTTACGGAAACGCAACATCAGGGTATTCGTAGCCTGCATCCGCTTTCGAGTCCAGGATTCAACGTACACGGATCACGGGTCGAGGTGCTGGGCAGAGGTGTCCGGAAAATCGTACTCTTTGATGCAAGGGGACGAAGAGCGGCGGTTCGGGAATATTCTGGTGCTCGTCGTAACTCCGGCGGCATGATGCATACAATTTCGGTAACTACTCCGGGCGTATACGTCGTTCGCGTGTCTGCCGAGACCGGCGCCTTTTCGCACCGGGTAGTAATTTCACGGTAGGGTCACGCGGCCTGAATCCGGGGTTTGGACCTGATTGAGACCGCTTTGCAGCGCGATTGGGGATTTTTTGCCGCATGATGACAGGCCGTCAGCGGCCCATGGCGAGATGAAGCGAACCGTTTTGTCGTCATGCTGAAAAGATGAACGCAGCTCCGTCCCTCGTCTGTTTGCAGCTCCGTCCCTCGTCTGTTTGCAGCTCAGTCCCCCGTCTGTTTGCAGCTCCGTCCCCCGTCTGTTTGCAGCTCAGTCCCTTGTCTGTTTGCAGCTCAGTCCCTTGTCTGTTTGCAGCTCCGTCCCCCGTCTGTTTGCACCCTGCACAAGCGCCTCGAAAGCCGTCCTGGTATATTCGCGATTTCTGGAGACTTGTTCCGTTACGACTCCTTACCGATCCGATTGTTGGTTCCATGACCTTCTCAACCGACAGATATTGCGATCCGTACATCCGATGGTTTAGAAAATCGGGTGCCGGGCCGAAGTTTCCGGTGCGAATGTGCAACGCTTATTCAAACTCAGTGCCCTGATGTTCTGCCTTTTCAGTACATTGATATTGTTGTACCGGTTCACAGGCATCATTGATCCCTTTCCGGCGAATAAAACCCTGCATTACGCACTCGCTCAGTTCAGGTACTACTAGCCCAAGTTTCGCAGCCGTGAGTTGGTTGTGAAACTTGGGCTGGATTGGGCACTACTCAAGGTCCGACATCGTGCATCATTCAGTCCTGCAAAAGGGGATCGATCATGGGAATAACTGTCTGGCGTTTACACTTACCGGAGGTGGTGGAGAATGATTGAGAAACGTTTTGAAAACTACGTGCGTTGGTGTAGTAATGTGTTTAGTACGACACTTGCGGTGATTGTGGCAGCCGGATTATTATCGCTCACACCGGCCGCTCCCTCGATGCCGCAGGGGGGGGGAACCACCAACGGCGCCTGGACCGCACAATTCTGGGACAATACCGATATGGCCGGAGAACCGGTGTGGACGCAATTCGACATTCGCGTGCTGTACAACTGGGAAGACTGGCGCCCGATAATCGGCTCAAGGGGCGAACAGGTACGCAATTTCCCCACCGATAACTTTTCCGTCCGATGGAATTCAACCTTTATCAGCCGCTTTAGTGAATACTATACCTTTATACTGATATCCGACGAAGGTGCCCGGCTGAAAGTGCGAGAACGGGGAACCGGTCAATGGTCGGTTCTCATTGATGCGTGGGATGCTCATGAAGTGCGTGCGGACTCGGGCTCGATGTTTCTTGATTCCGCGAAAACCTATGAAGCCCAGGTTGAGTACTACGATCTAACGGGTGATGCGGTCTGTGAACTGTACTGGCAAAGCCAGAGTACGCCGTATGAAGTAATGGACTACATCGCACCTTCGATCGTGCACTACAGCGGAAACAACCAGTCGGCAAATGATTTTGAAAACGCCGTCATTTTCGGAGAGAACGATTTTGATGAAAACGGGTGGCCCAGGAACGATATCAGTACTGTCCTTGGTGGAAATCGCTCAAAGTATCCGGGACGCTACCTTCTGCAATTCAACGGAATTGCGGACATCGAGATCCCCGGCGCCGTTTTCTACAGTGGAGGAGAAACATACGAGAAAACAGTTCCGTCTGGAGTAGATTACGATGAGGAGACGAACACGACTCGTATCGAGTTCGATGGTGAAGACAAGATTCGGCTTCGTCTGCACAACACCCGACGCACGCCTCAGGCCGACACCGGAAGCGGAGTCACCGACATATATGTCATGCGTCCCACCCGAAAAAACGGCGATCGTCATCATCTGCCCGGAGAAGCCTCCAACGGGGAGTGGCGAGAAGCCATGAAACCCTACGTCGCATTCAGAGTGCAGCGGACCGGACTGAACGACAATCCGAGTTGGGACAAAAGAACGCCGCCGACATGGTCCACAATAAGCGGTAAACAGGAGAGTGCGGAAATCTGCTACGAGAAACTTATCATGCAAGCCAACGAACTGGGCCGTGACCTCCATTTCAATTTCGGCGGCAGCCATGATGAAGAGTGGATGCGCAAATTCGCGAAACTCACCTACTACGGCTCGGACGGTATGGAACCGTACGACGGTCCCACCGAGAATCCCTTGTATCCTCCGCTCAATAGTAACCTGCGCATCTACCTGGAACATGGAAATGAGATGGGATGGTCGGCGATTCAGCCGACCGGCTGGAGTCGTAATGATCTGCCCAGGCATTTCGAACAAAACGACAGTGTCTGGCAGGCCCTCGATTTTGACGGCGCCCTCGACGGGGTCGACTCAAAGGCCATTTTCCGCTATCATGCGTATCGGACGACAAAAATGAGTCTTGCTATGCGCAAAGTATGGGGTAACGGCGCAATGGGAGAAAAGGTTCGGGTAATGATTTATGGACAATATCAGAATCCGTTCCAGAACAATTTCTGCCAGTACATTGACGACTACTTCAACAACGGTGCCGGTAATTTCGTAGAAACCCCCTATCCGGTAAACCAACACCTTTGGGGAGCGGGAATGGCCGTGTATTACGGTTGTAATAATATCTGGGGTGAAGGTGAGACTTATGCCCTGAGCGACGGCAGCTTTGAGAATAACCACATCTCCGCGGGAGAAGCTGAAATCGCGCCGTCTTCGGCATGGCAATTCGAGGGAACCGCGGGTGTTGTCGATTACCGTTTCCCGCGCCGACCTTCTCACACAACCAAGAACCCGGGCTCTTCCATTGAAGTCACGAAAAAGAAAGCATACGGTTATGCTTTCACGGTCGGCGACAAGGATATCTTCATGTACGCATACGGAAGGTATGATACGGACGATAACGAGCATGCCGTTCTTCTCTATGAAGGAGACGGGAGCAGCTATTCCCATGCGAAATCAATAGCCGACATTCACCTCGATATGGATAAAGTATTCAACGATGCCAAGGAAATACGGGAACTCAGAGACGGATTCGTCTACTCACCAACTACCTACTGCGGGTGGATAACAAGCACGAGTGTTCGCCCCGGGATCTATCGTCTTTCGGCAGGCAAGCAGTACATGATAGTGAGTGTTGAGGAACCCGGAGATCAGATCTTAAGCCGAACCCAATTATCTGCCGATCCGGCTATTACGATCGACGGGGCGGTTGAAGGAACAGCCGGGAATTACAATGGTCGACGCCCCCTCGATGAGTTCGAATTGATTGGAGAGACGGGCACCGGATACGGACATGTCAATTTCCTTTTTACGGACAGTCCTCTTTTCCCCGTTGCGGGAACAGAAATCATCCCGGTTGATCCTTCATTTGGTCCAAATTTCCCGGAAACACAACTGAAACACAAAAACCCGGAAATTGTCAAGACCGGCTCGAAGATGGCTTTCCTCGCGGGAAAAAGTGCCATATCTCAGCAATTCAACGTATCGGAAGAAGATGAATATGCGGTTGTACTGTGCGGTGCGATTACCGATCCACTGATCCCGGAAGGCGTGGAACGCGGCGGTTACCGGTGGGAGGAAAAAGCCTGTAACCCGCTGAATATCTATCTCGACGACAGCCTTCTCGCCGAGAACCTGGTCATGGGCGAATCTCGTAAGCCTCTGGGAGGATACTGGACTTTTGCCTCCAAATACCGCAAGCTGTCGCCGGGCGCCCATACCGTTCGGATCGAAGGAACCAACGAACTCTTGACGGCAACGGCTTATCTCGACGGCGTACATCTTGCTTCGATGAATGACTACTTCGGCGGACCAAACGCGGCCAACTTTATGGAAGGTGGTTCGGCCACGGGCAGTACCGCTTCACGCTTTGAGCAGAAATGCCGAAGTGCAAGCGGCATGGCGCAAAACTGGGGTTTGGTTGCAACAACGTATGAAGGCGGAAACTCTGTCGGAGGGGATTGGGACGCCGGTGGGGTGTTGTTCTGGGAGCAGGCCAAGTGGTGGCATCCGTACACAAAAACCGCTGAGCAAAATGCCTTTTCACTCTGGTACAAGTTCGGCGGACATCTTGCCTGTCATTACTATCCGCCATTCCCATGGAGTAACTTTGCTGACTGCGAAAACTACGTGCAGTGGCAGGCCGCCATGGAAAGAACCAATTCGTGGCGTCTGGAGGCTGCATTTGATCAAGTGAAATACGGATTCGAGGCCCCGGCAACCATGAACTGCGATTCTATGCATTATACCGGCGGCGGCAGGTACTCTGCCCCATATAACGGCAAATTCAAAACCGATCCCGAATTGGACCCGAACGACTGGAAATGCTGGCGCATTCTTGCTCCGAAGGCCGCGATGTATGAGATAACGGCAAATGCTACAGGCGGAGATGTACGTTTGAGTGTGGATGAGACAAATGAGGTTGCTCGCGGTACCGGCGAAGTCGTCGGCAGCGTATTTCTGACGAAAGGCGCGCATTCGATAAAGGTAAAGGGTCTTTCAGAAACCGCGACCGTCAATTCGGTTACGATCGGGGAACCGGTGGTCGGAGTGAAGAACCCTCTAACCGATGACGAGAAAAAAACCGGGAGCGGCATTTTCAAGAAATCGGTTGAGATCGGAATCAAATCGGCCGAAGGGAAATAAAACTGCTTTTTGGTAGAGCAGGATGACGCTGGGGTTAAAATGCATTTACATCACGGCATATGATCCCTCTGAGTATATGCCTTACCGTCAAATCTGGCGGTTTATGTAGTAACTGGTGCGCCCAGGAACCTGCCGACCGGTTGACCAAAGCCCATTACCGGGTGTAAGCGCGCGCCCGAGCCTTCGAAGGCGAACTGCCAAAGTGCCTGGTGAAGAGCCGTGAGAAGATCTGCTGCTCTGAATACCCCGACCGATAGGCCGCTTCTTTTACCGAGGCCCCTTCCTCCTCTATGAGCATTCGTCCGAAATTCAGCCGAATGAGCGTATGAGCATGACGAGGACTCATGCCTTCGAATTCCTTGAACATGCGGCTGAAATATCGAGGAGAGTATCCTGCTTCACGAGAGAGCGTCTCAAGATCAAACGAATCGGAAGGTCGACATTCCATGTACGTTTTTGCTTTACGTATTCTTTGGTATGATTCGGAAAGGTGATCTCCCGGAATACTTCCTTCGACGGTGCTCTCCAGAAAAATGGTCCTCAGGATTTCAGCAGAGTACAGTCTCGTTTTCTCCGAAGGGGCTCCTGTAGAAAGCTCGAACAAACGTTGAAAAAGCTCGAACACGTATGTCCTTCTTCTCATTGTGGCGATACAGGGATGCAGGGGTTCATGAGCCTTGGCGTCTTCAGGAAAGTCTTCCAGACTGAATCGTACACTGAAGAATGATGGAATGGTGTGGCGAGTTGTGTATCCTGAATGGGGTACGTTTGCCGGAATGATTGCAATTGATCCCGACGACATGCCGCATGTGCTGCCTGGAAGCTCGTAGATCGTCGCTCCCTCGTAGCAGTACACCAGTTTGTGTTCGGGAATAGCGCCGGGGCGTTTCTTCCATGACGATCTTCGTTTCACGTGATACATCCGCACGATAACCGGTTTTGCCGATAAGACCATTTGAGAGTAACTCTGCCAATCGCCGACAAGCCCGTTCTCCTTTGAAGTCATGATATCTCCGCTAAAGAATGTATTCCAGCCTCCCCCTGAGAATTATACGGCCTAACCCAAGTTTCGCAACCAACTCACGGCATACTGCGTAAGCTGTCGCGCGATTCATTGTAGAAAAATGCTCAAGGTATCTCCCCGGATACCCCTGCGCT
>CAYFVL010000314.1:5250-6686 GCA_964346405.1 uncultured Fibrobacterota bacterium | reverse complement strand
ATCGCGCGCCGGCTTACGCAGAATGCCGTGAGTTGGTTGCGAAACTTGGGCTAGGACCACGTCAATAGTCTCCGTGTCGAGTCTTCGGCAAGGGATGTCCTCTTCATCTTCAGGCGTACCGATTACCGATAGCACCATATGCCGAATCGACTTCTCAAGATCCTGGCCGCCCTTTTTGGCTGGAAACACGTTACGATTCCCCGCGGCCGGCCAATAGCCGGAGTAGTAATCGGCATCGGCAATGATGAAGAAAAATACCGCGGCACTCGGCACAACATTGGGTTCGATGTCGCGGATTTACTCATAGACCGGTCCTCCGGCACCGAATCGATTGCGACCAGTCACTCAAGAGCGGTGCTCTGTAAAATGGACGATCGGACGGAACTGGTTGTCGCAAAACCGACGACATACGTGAACAGATCCGGGGATGCGGTAGCCGAACTGCTTTCGGCGCTGAAGTTGACTCCTGAATCGTGTTTGGTAGTTGTCGACGACATTAACTTGCCGCTCGGGACGATTCGCTCGCGAGGAAAGGGGTCTGACGGCGGCCATAATGGCCTGAAGTCGATTATTGGTGAAATTGGACGAGGTTTTCCCAGGGTGAGAATCGGTGTCGGCCCAGTGCCCCGGGATATGCCGCTTGTGGAATTTGTGCTGGGATCGTTTGCCCCCGAAGAGCTTCCACTGAAGAGACGCATTATTGAAGTGTCGGCGGAAGCTGTTGCCCATTGGGTGAAAAAGGGAATCGAGCCGACAATGAGCCGGTACAACATCACCATCGATCTTGCGGACGAAGGCGACGGGGCTTCCGGTGCCCATGCCTGAATTGCCTTGTTTCGCGGCCCGCGGAAAAGGGTATCATGTGACGGTTAATCCGATATACGGATCCGGCTTTCGGCCGATCCGGATATCGTTCTTTTATAACCACCTGCCGTGGAGCACGGTCCACGGACGGAAGACCAAAGGGAGGTTACCGTGAATAAATCCTATGAAACGATGGTCATCTTCGACGGCTCACTGCCGGAAGAAACCATACGTAAGGAGAGTCAGGCTCTGGAGGATCTGCTCCGCGAGTCATCGAGTTACGAGAAAACGATTCCCTGGGGAAAACGGACTCTCGAATATGAGATCCTGAAGAAACGTACCGGTGCATATTTCGTTTATCAATACGCGGGTGAAAATGAAGTTCCCGCAAAGATAGACGAACACTTCAACCTGAACACTTCGGTCTTGCGGTACATGACAATTATACGGGATCCCCAGAAACGAACCCTGTCCCAGGTAAACGCCGAAAGAGCGGCTGCTCAACAGGCCGAAGATGGAAAGCCAAGAGTCGAAAGGCTGGAAGAGACCGCCTCTGAGGAGCAGGAAAAGCCTGTCGCCAATGAACCTGCACCCAAAGCGCCCGTAGCGGAAACCGAAACAGCGGAAAAGCC
>CAYFVL010000314.1:0-5150 GCA_964346405.1 uncultured Fibrobacterota bacterium | reverse complement strand
CCAATGAACCTGCACCCAAAGCGCCCGTAGCGGAAACCGAAACAGCGGAAAAGCCTGCCCCGGAAACCGAAACAGCGGAAAAGCCCGCCCCGGAAACCGAAACAGCGGAGGAGTCCGCCCCTGAAACCGAAGCCGGCGAAGAAGGCAAGGAGGAAAAAGAATAATGCCACGCAAACCGAAACGTTCGTTCAAAAAAGTATGTGTGTTCTGTCAGAACAATTGTCAACCGGACTACAAGGATCAAGACATCCTGCGCCGTCTTACGACGGATCGGGGAAAAATTGTGCCCCGAAGGCTGAACGGGTGCTGTGCAAAGCATCAGCGTGGCCTGGCGACCGCGATAAAGCGGGCGCGCCAAATGGCAATCCTGCCGTTTGTTGCGGAAAACCTTAAGTAATTCGGGACAAAACACGAGAAGCTTCCGAAATTGGTACAAGGAGAAAACCCATGGAAATAGTCCTTCAAAGAGACTACGCGCAACTGGGGCAGGCGCTTGAGGTGATTACCGTTCGTGACGGATACGCACGAAATTTTCTGATCCCTCAAGGAATCGCGGTACCGGCCACCGAAGGAAACAAGCGTGCCGTGACCGAGGCTCGAAGCATGTCCGATAAGAAGTATGAAAAACGACTGAAAGAGGCCAAAGGACTCGCACAGAAGGTTGAAAAAGTGCCGTGCACGATTCCGGTGAGAGTCGGTGAAGGCGACAAGATCTTCGGTTCGGTTACAGGCCAGGAAATAGCCGATCTTCTCAACCGTGAGGGTTTCAAAATAGACAAACGATCTATTGCCCTGGAAGAGCCGATCAAGGAGCTGGGCGTTTACACGGTAGGCGTAAAGCTACATCGGGATGTTACCGCCAATCTGAAGGTCTGGGTGGTTCGGGAAGAAGATCAGAAAAAGTAAGCTCTGTGAGTGCACGCTCTCATGCGGGTGTGCACTCACTTTTCACCACAACTCCCCTGCGCCGATTGTTTGACTATTCATCTGTCCCACAATAAACATGTCTCCCGCGGATAATTACCAATTAATAGAGAGGCGGCAATATGGAGCTTGAAGGCTTATTTGTTGCACTGGTGACGCCATTTGATTCTCAGGGTGCTCTTGATGAAGACGGCCTTAGAAGCAATATCGAGTACCTGATTGAGAAAGGTGTTTCCGGAATAGTCCCGTGCGGCACGACCGGCGAATCGGCGACACTGAGCTGGGAAGAGCACAATGAAGTAGTTCGCATTGCTTTGGACCAGTCCAAAAAACGTGTTCTGGTGATTGCAGGAGCAGGGTCAAACAACACGCGAGAATCGATTGAAGCGGCTCAACATGCAAAAGAGAATGGCGCCGATGCGATTCTGTGCATAACACCTTATTACAATAAACCCACTCAAGAAGGTCTGTTTCGCCACTTCGAGGCGATTACCAGGGAAGTAGAAATCCCGATCGTTGCCTACAATGTTCCGGGACGTACCGGTGTCAATATGCTTCCGCATACTGTCGAACGTCTTTGCGATCTTCCCTCGGTGGTTGCAATAAAAGAGGCGAGCGGCGACATTCTACAGGTGTCTGAGATCCATCGCCGATGCGGCGATCGCCTGACGATCCTGTCCGGTGATGATGCGCTCACAATGCCTATCATAACCTGCGGGGGCAAAGGGGTGATTTCGGTTGTCGGCAATTTCGTTCCGGATTGGATGACCAAGCTGGTCTCATCATCCCTTCAGGGAGACATGCAGACGGCACTTCAGGTGCATGAGAAGCTTCTCCGTGTTGCAAATGCCATGTTCCTGGAGACAAATCCGATCCCGGTGAAAACAACAATGAACCATCTGGGATTGTCCGGTGGACCGCTGCGTTTGCCGCTTGTAGCAATGAACGAGAACAATAAACGTGAGTTGATCAGCGTACTCGAATCAAGTGGTATCCAGCCGATTTCCCGGGAGTAGGACAGGTGCACAAAACGAAAATTGTGGTATTCGGGGCTCTCGGAAGAATGGGCTCCGAAATCATTTCAGTGATACTCGCGGAAAACGACGCTCGGCTTTGGGGTGCCGTTGAGGCTCCCGGCAATCCCCAAATCGGCAAAGATATCGGTGAGTCCCTTTCAAAAGGACGACTCGAAGTCCCGCTCTCGGCCGCTCTCTCCGAAGCGGTCGATTTGGACTGCGTTATTATCGATTTCACCAGCCCGTCGGGAACAAAACTGGTTCTTGAACACATCGCCGAACACGGCGGACGTGCGGTGATCGGCACAACCGGACTCGACGAATCAATGGAAGAATTGATCGGCGAAGCTTCCCGGCGAGGATCAATCCTGACAAGTCCGAATATGTCTTTAGGGGTGAATCTCCTTTTCTATTTAACCGATCAGGTAAGCCGTCGTCTCGGCGAAGAATACGATATTGAAGTCGTCGAGGCGCACCACAGACATAAAAAAGATTCACCAAGCGGAACGGCTAAACGATTGGGAGAGATTGCGGCATCGGCCCGGGATCTTAAGTATAACAACGCGGTCCGAAACGGACGAGAAGGCATCGTTGGTGAACGGACAACTAAAGAAATTGGTATGCATGCCGTCAGGGGCGGTGGGATTATTGGTGATCACACCGTCATGTTTGCGGGTCTTGAAGAATGTATTGAACTTCGTCATAGAGCATTGAGTCGAAATGCGTTCGCCCGAGGTGCCGTGATTGCCGCAAAGTGGCTTCACAATGCCGAGCCGGGTCGATACTCAATGCGTCATGTGCTCGATATCGAGTAGTTTCCCCACAACCAGTGAGATAGTACATGAGGTGCTTTCCGAAGATTCTATTTGCCCTTTCAGTCCTTCTTGTTTCTTCCCGGGCTCAAACCGATTCCGATGCCGAGGGCTCCATTGATGCCCAGGGCGAGATTGTGCTTCAGGACGAAGCCGAAAAGCCGGCAACCAGGACTGACAATTCCGATCAAACCGATTCGGATTCAGACGACGAAGCCAATGAACTTGCTCAGGATTCTGTCGAGCCGCCGGAGGAAGAATCCCGGGACGATACGAAACCGCAAGAGGATGAGGCTATTGTAGTTGAAGAGGTAGAAGGACTCATTCTGGGGGGTGAAGAAGAAGAAGATATTCTTATCATAGAAGAAGGGCAGTTGGAGGAAATCGTTCCCGGCACATCGGCGGAATCCAACGAGAGGGAAGGCGCTCAAGGCAGCGACGAGACCGAATCGGCGGAACGCGATGAAGAAGAATGGGATGAAAGAGACGAGGAGCGCGGCCGATTCTATGAGGAAGAAAATGAGTATGCGGACGAGGATGATTTCTACGATGAGGAAGAGGATGCTGTCGAGACCGAAGACGATGAACCTGAAAAGCCGGCAATTGTGGAAGATCCTCGATCGATTAATGTTGCCAAAAATCTTGAGGAATACCGCTCCCCTCGTGCGGCAATGCTCCTTTCTCTGCTGATGCCCGGACTGGGTCAGGCCTATGCGCGCAACTATTGGAAAACCGCTGCGTTCGGCATTGTTGAAGCGGCTCTGATTGGAACCGCGATCGGTTTTTCGCTGGAAGGGAAGAAGTACGAAGAGCAGGCATTCGATCATGCCCAGAAGCACTACAAACCCGAAAAATTTTACGAATTCTACGATCGTTTCAGATCCTACCTGCAGAAACAGGGTGAGTTCAAGGATATGCCGATCGATTCAGTTATGGCAACTTATTACTGGGATAATGCTGAAACATTTGTAGACACCGACACTACGAACGAGACCATCAGCCGAAAAACCCGAAACTTTAATGTCAAGGAAAACCCACCCAAAGGTTTCGAAAATATCGTAGAAGCCGATGGCTATGTGCAGGGATGGGAGGATGCCGAACCGTACATGACCGAAGGAGACGGGTGGACCCTTGATTCTTCGGCATACGGCAGCAAATGGTTTCTGAACGGCGATAACTATCTTGTGTACAAAGAAGGACAGGATTCATCGGACTATAACTTTGGGCACTCCGAACTTCTGGCGAGGTATCGGGATATTAAGGATGAGGCCCGCGGGCAATATCAAGTCCGAAACATAATGATTTACTCCCTTCTTGCCAACCATGTGGTTTCGGCTGTTGACGCACTCATTACCGCTCGCGCCCACAACAATCGTCTTCTGGGGAAGCAATCCTTTCTTGACCGTGTCAATCTCGACTACGACATCGCAATGACCGACACGGATATTACTTCCTACTATTGGGTTCGAGTGAGGTTTTAATGAAACGAGTTTTTCATTTAGCCGTTTTGGCAGCAACTTTTGCTTTCGGCGGCCTGTCGCATGCGCAGGTCGACGTGGAACCCGATGTTGTGACAGATAGTCTCACGTTTTTCGACTCCGACGAAGGACCTCGGAAGTCGCGAGCCGTGGCGACTCTAACTACTCTTCTACTTCCCGGATTGGGACACCAGTATCTGGGAAATGAACGTCGTGCCATGCTCTATTTCACTACCGAACTCGTTTCCTGGCTGGGTCTGGCTTTCAACGAAGGATACTCCCGAAAGCTTCTTTCCGATTCACGCGCACTGGCGTACGCTCACGCGGATGTGCGCAAAGGGCATTCTGACGATGAATCCCACTATTGGCAACTACTCCGCCACTACGACAATTGGAAAAGCTACAACAGCGATATGGAACTAAACCGGGCACCGGAGTTGAAGTACGTAGACGAAGACCTTGATTGGACGTGGGAAAACCAATTCTACAGAGAGCAATACGGTCAACTCAGAGAGAAGGCGACGAATTTTCACGTAGTGGGATCGTTTTTTATCGCAGGTGCGGTACTCAACCGGGTTATAGCCTTTATCGATATCCGAATTGCCACCCGACATAAGGCATCGTCGGTTGCCGATCTCCATTTCCAACCCAGCCACGATCCACTTTCCGCGAAAACCGCCCTCACCGTTACCGGCAGATTCTAGAATCGGCTTATAATATCAGGCGTAAGCTGTTACGCAAACTCACCATTTGCCTCGCGGCGAAATAAGGTAAAATCGTGCGGCATCCTACGCACATGGCCCATCCCCTCGACATTTCGACATCGCTCACTTCGACACCACTTCGACACCACTTCGACACGCTCAGTGCACCTCAGTGCAGCGCAATTCATCGCTCCGCTCACTTCGACACCGCTCACT
>CAYFVL010000313.1:0-6728 GCA_964346405.1 uncultured Fibrobacterota bacterium | reverse complement strand
CATCTATTGCCGGATACTCGTCGTTGAACCATTTTGTCGGATTGACCCCGGGGTCGAAATCATCGATGAGATCACCGACTCTTCTAATACCGTACGGTCTTCTTTGATGAGATAGATCATCCATATTGGTTTACGATCCTGTACGCTTCCGTGCACCGTGGGTCTGTATCGGTGCAGCTTTCGTTGATGAATCTTTGGAATGCATTGACCATGCTCGTTTGCGCGGCATCACTTTTGACCTTTTCATAATGCCTCTTATAGAACATGGCTCGTTCATATAGTAATGTGCTTCTCTTCTGGTTTCCGATAATAAACGGGGCAACAACCGCTCTATCCATGTAGGAGGATGCCGCCTCAAAATCCATGAAGATCTCGTTTGCGTACGCCAGAATTGTGAGATATCTCGCATCACGCGCAACGTATCTTGACTCAATTTCGAGAATCTCCGGGATTGACTTTGACTCATACAACGCTTCTGCCAGCATCACAAGCGCGCTGTCGCGTGTCTTTGGGGCAAGTCCGTCCAGATCCAGGTCACCTATTTCGGCAATGACTTCAGACGATTTTGAGTTCCTCCAAAGCGGGATAACCTTGGCAAGGACTGATTTTTCGGGTTCACGATTCTCTTTGTCAGGTGGAGACTGTTGCGTGACGATTCTTCGTTCGGGCACTTTGATTGAATTCTCAGATGACCTGAACCGGTCCGTTGACTCGGAATCCCTGTCGAGAGGTTTGCTTCTTACCTGTGGCGTATTCGACAATGTGGCAAGTCCAGTCGAATCTACAGTTGTTTGCGTTCGTTCTTGCACCAATGATTCCGGCGCAGAGTTAGCAGGCGCGGGCTCTGCTACGGCTTTTTGTCTGGTCTCTGTCAGAGTGGGTAAGAAAACATAAAGTGAGAACAATACCGCAATCAGCAAAACTGCTGCGATGACAATTCGAGGAATGATCTTGCTTTTTGTTTTGGACTTGTCTTTTTTTTCTCGATTTATCGCATGCTCGATCAGGTGAAAGCTCTCAGGATCGTCTATGTAGGTTTTTATGGTTTGTTCCGGTGTTCGGCTGCTGATTTCACAAAGAGCCTTCTCGCAAAATGCTCGCAGGCTCTCAAATGACCTGTAGCGTTCGTCAGGGCTTGGTTTGATACATTTGTCGACGATTTCGCAAATTGGTTCAGGAACGCCTGGGTTATGTACCTGGACTGATTGGTATTCTCCACGTTGTTTTAGCATCTCATGTTTTGATTCATCGTCGGGAAACGGTCTTGTGCCGCACAGCATTTCATACAGCATCACACCAAGTGAATACAGATCATTTCGGAGATCGGCGGGCTGATGGTCAATCTGTTCAGGACTCATGTATGAAGTTGTGCCCCAACCACCCTGTTTTCGATCACTCTCAAATTGGGCAAGCCCAAAGTCCATTACTTTTACGACACCGTCGTTTGAGATTATGATGTTCTCTGGTTTGAGGTCGCGGTGCACGATCTTGTTGTGATGGATGCCCCAGATCGAAAATGATTGCCCGTACGCATACTCGAGTGCCGAGGCGATAACGCTGATAATCGAGATGCAGACAACCGGTGGCAATGTGTGCTGCGCAAGAAGCAGTTTTCGCAGTGTTCTGCCTTCGATGTATTCCATTTCTATGTAGGGTAGCCGACCGTCGTATATATCGCTGCCGTACACTTCCACGATGTTCGGGTGCTTGAGCCGTGCAGTCACTTTGGCTTCAGCCTCAAACTTTTTATGGAGATAATCTGCCGCCTCTGCTCGAAGGACCTTTATTGCACGACGCATCTCGAGGTTCACTTTATACCCCTGGTACACCACCGCAACTCCGCCGGCATCTATTATCGAGGTAAGCCTGCAGTTGTCTATAGTGGTTCCAAGCGGAGGATACCTGTTATCGCTCTTAATCTTCTCAATTTCTGCTTGTGAGAGCAAAGTAACACCTTATCATATAACGCCTTAGAAAGCATGGTTTCTTTGGAGCTTGTAAAAAATCGTGCGATTCACCTATATTAATATAGTTTTGAGATACTGCGTCTCAAAAGTTACCGACAATACCGCCGACAGATGCAAAAAAAAATGGATTCAGGATATATGTCTTTCTCGTACTACCAGAGACGAAAACTCGCCATTTTGTGTTTCTTTTCGCTGTTTACGAGTCTTGCGGCTGCACCAGAGCTTGAACCTGTCAAACCAAATATTATTGATTACAAAGTAATCGCAGCGCAGCATTATACGAAAAAGGGGTATTCTGTGCTGCTGGACACTCTCAAGGATGTCTCGTTTTCGGAATCAAAATGGGTGGTAATGGACGATGTTGTCATCCCCTTCGGCGTGAAAATGACTGTCCCGCCGGATGTGAGCGTGTTTTTCGAGCCGAACACCTCAATCAAGGTGAACGGTGATTTTGAAGCGGTCGCAACACCACAATCACCGATTGTGTTCACCAGAATAGATAGCTCTCAGATGCTAAAGAAACCGTCGTCAAACAATTTTACCTGGGAAGGAATCAAAGTCGGTGCTTTGGGGAAATTGCGACTGGAACACGTTGAGGTTACTCACGTGCGGTCGGGAATAGTCTCAAACGGCGTATGCGATTCATTGTTGATTGATTCAGTATATTTTTCATCTACTCTGCCTTTCACGTTGAAGACTGCTGATTTCTCTACTCCGATACAAGATGACACATTGTTTTCCTTGCGCTGTCCGACTGAGGTTGGGAAAGTGGGCAAAAAGACGCCTCGATTCGTCTACTGGATGTATGGGGCAGGAGCCGCGTGCGCGCTATCTTCGGGTATCTTCTGTACAATGGGCTACAATAACGACAAATCCGTAGTTGAAAATCAAGCTGGAGAGAATAGACCGAAAGCGACAAAACAGTATCGAGTGAGTATGTGGACGGGAATTGCATCGGCCGGATTCCTTCTGCCTGCGTTCGTGATACAGATTTCATCGCGGAATCGATAGCCGAGATTGAATAATCGAGACTCCTCCGGGCAGGAACCTCTACCAGGGGGCGTTATTTCTTATCGATTGTGCAGTACTGATCCTTGCGCTAAAAGCGATTCTCAATATCAACGATAATTCGGAGAAGCTAATTCTATGTTTTTTACCTTCAGGTGGCATTCGTCGTTATGTGGCGTGGCTATGCCCGTCTTATTACTGTTTGGGCAGGTTTTTGGCCGGACGCAGAATGCAAAGATTAGCAACCTCAATCTCGATTTGAATCACAGGTTTGAAATCGCCTCTCAAACAAATCGCTTCGGAAAGAATGACTACACATTTGGTAAGTATCAGGTTGACCAGTCACCTTCAGAATCCGCCATGAACGAGCCGCAATGCCTGACGACTTGGTTGATTCGGCCGCTTGCAAAAAAAGAACCGCGGTACAGTGCGGTCAGCTCGATAGTTACGGCGGTGGTACTGGGCGGTGCGGCGCTTTATACGTACTCGTCTTTTATGAAATATCGTGAAGTCCATTGGGAATGGTTAGAGATCGGTAAATGGGGAGCCCCGTCTGAGCAGAATAGAGCCAGACGACATGAATTAGAGGATGAGATGAAGGTTTTTCGAGGCAGAGTGAATACCGGCAACATCATAATGGGAATTAGTGGTGCAGGTCTGCTTGTTTCTTTCCCCTTTGGCGCCTTCATCAATAGGAGATAACGATGCGCACACTAATCAGGTACAGCAGATATTCCACCAAACAAAAGAAACTGATTGTAGTGGTCATCTGTTCCGCATTGCTTGCATTTTCTCTGTCATGTGTTATCAGTCCTACGCAAAGCCTGCCAATGGATGAGGATTACCCCTCAAACGGATACCAATTCGTTGTGGAGGCAGATTCAATTCCTGACACCATGTACACGATGAAATCCTATCTTGTTCCGTGGAAAGATATCGGAGATGACCAGCATTGGACATTTCGCGCAATCACATCGAAGCAGGGGATCATGGACACTGCAAATCTTCACCATCCAGATACCGGTGCAGTTGACTCAGACCTGGACCTGTACTTCCTGGAAGAATATAGCGATACGGTAAAAATCGAAGGCATAATGTGGAATTTGAATCCATCGTACCTGATTGGATTTCCGGTTACGGTTATCGAACGGTTCATGATTACGGCAGACTCCTCCACCCCTGGAAGCGATCGGGATGTCGAGATTGCCGTCGAAAACAGCAGGCCGTTTCCTTCCGATTCGCTCCTGTCGGTGATCTGGTATGTAAACGGAGATCGGGCGGACAGTGGGTCACTTTCGCATGTATTTACGAGGTCGGTGGGGATTTCGGATGAATTCACCGTCACCGCTCAAATCGTGAACAGGGCGGGTATCCGGAAGAACCTCGGCCCGTTGAGCCTGAAAATTCAACCGGAGGGATTACCTTCGGTGAGTATCGAGGCAGAGAAGATCATCATACCGCTGAACAAGCCGTACACGTTGTCGGCAAAGCTCGAGCATGCGGATTCCGTGCACTGGAGCGGCACACAGGGGCTCGACACAACCGTTGCCGGTGGCCTGCTGACGCACACCTGGACCGGTCTGAGTATCGATACGGTCATTGCCGCCGTAACCAATGTATACGGGACGGCTTTCGATACGGTGGTTATTGTACCTAAGCTGTTTGAATACGATCTGTCGATAGTGGCATTTCCGAACACGGCTCAGGCCGGGCAGTGGACTGGCTGGGAGGTGGCTGTAGAGAGAAACGGCCGGCCGGTACCGGATAACCAGGTGACCTATCACTGGTCCATTACCGGAGATACCGCCGTCGACAGTATTCGCACGGAAGGCGGCAAACGTGAGATGTATTTCCGATACGAAAAAAAGTTTGTGCTGAGCGTTTTTGCCGAGATCGGGTCGGACACGACATGGCGTCACAGTGGCGTCGTAACGGTGGTCCCCGATCCGATGATCCCGCGGGTGACCGGACTGGACCCGGATAGTGCCTGGTACAACACCGAAACCCGACTGGTAATTTCCGCCGAAGACAATTCGGCGGTCACCGGGTATTCGGTTTCGTTTGATAACGTAGAATTTTCCGAATGGAGTGGTGATTCGGTGTATATGCATTCGTTTTCGGATAGCGGAGTGCGGTACGTGTTTGTAAAGGTTCGGGACGATGATGGAAACGAGTCGACGGTGTTTGCGGATTCTGTTTATGTGAGACCGGGGTATCCGGTGGTCACCGGGATAGATCACTCAGCGGAAGATGACTCCGTCTTCGTGCTCGATACGCTGGAATTTTTCCTCACGGCAATCGACCCGAACAAAAATGTGCGGATGGTATACGCCAACTGGGACGGCGGAACAGTGGCGCAGGATTCCGTGGAGGTTGATGGGGATTCGGTGACCGTATCCATAAAGCATGCGTTCGCTGTCGGCGATTCGGGTGAGCAGACGGTTATGGTCTGGTGCGTGGATGATGACGGGTTAGTGTCCGATATCGCTTCGAAGACCATTGAGGTCCGCCTCGGAAGGCCCACAGTGGCGGTGGAGTTCCCGGAGACGGTCTTTATAAATGTTTTGAATGAGTACCGGGTAACGGGAAGCGATACGAATGGGACGATAGCTCAGTATGCGGTCTCCTGGGATGGAGGAGTTTTCACCACACAAGCCGACAGCCTGTTTATGCACACCTTCTCCGACTCGGGTGAAAAGGGCATAAGAGCGTACGTGGTCGATGAGGACGGGAATTCGTCGGATACGGTGAGTACAACCGTGACGGTGTCTCTGGGCGAACCCGGTTTCACCTCGATTACGACCGATAGTCTCATGTCCCGATTATACATCCTCGATCCCATCACATGGACAATCACCGGAGCCGATCCGAATGGATCGGTGGATAGTGTGCTGGTGTCGTGGGATGGGGATACGGTTTTTGAAAGCCGTGCCGGGGCCGGATCCGGATCGGCATCCTTCGAGTACGCCTTTGGAAGAACCTTAAGCGGCACGAGAACCTTGCTCTTTCGCCTGGTGGACAATGATGGTCTGACAACCGATTCCGCGGTCACCGTGGATGTCCGTCTGGGTGCTCCGGTTATCGACTCGCTGCTGCCGGATACGGTTTGGGTGGTGGATAACAATACCTATACGGTATTCGCTCACGACACCAACGGCATGGGACCCGACTCGTTTGAGATCGACTGGAACAATGACGGAACGTACGACGCAAGGAACGCAACCGGTACGTTCAGCCACGCGTTTGACACCTCGGAGCATGGCGAACGATCCGTGAAGGTTCGTGTCATGGACGAGGATTCAATCTGGAGCGATGAAGAACTCAAGGTGATGGTCCGCCTGGGTCGCCCCGTGGTATCGGGGACAAGTTTCGGCGACTCGATTCAGTGGGTTGAGGGTGAAAATGGTGCGTTGGATACGATGTTTTACGTGTATGAGGGTGGGAATACACATTTTGCGGTACAAGGTGAGGATTCGAATGGGACAATTGCCCGATATTATTGGGATTTGGACAATAACGGTATTATTAACGACAGCACATTAGGACCAGTCGGCACCACTAATATCGGACGTTGGGAGAATGAAGTAAGTGCCTGGGTGCGTGATGATGACGGTATAGTCTCCAAGAAGCTGACATTCTACTTGTATCCCGATGAGCCGCCAGCGGAGATCGTTGCTTCATACAGCGATGCTCAGTTGAAATTCTCCTGGTCGGGCATGGATTTCAAGGATTCACTTGAAACCGAATACCGCA
>CAYFVL010000312.1:0-6747 GCA_964346405.1 uncultured Fibrobacterota bacterium | reverse complement strand
CCTTGAGCATTTTTCTAAGTTAAGATCGTGCAACAGCTTACGCAGAATGCCGTGAATTGATTGCGAAACTTGGGCTAGGTCCAACTTCGGTCACTCATGCCCCCTTTCGGTAAACGGACACGGATCATTCTCTCGTGTATTCTCATTTCTGACTGCATTCGATGGCTATCGACCGGCCGGCTTTTTTGCCGGTTATGGGAATTTGTTTTGACGGAGACCAATTCGTATTGATAAACTCGTGAAAATCTCCTTTGGCCAAAGTTTCGGCATGAAGATCGCAAGCATTATAATGGATGTTAAAGCGGGCGGTATGTAACGGAATCATCCGTTCTTCGGGACCTTAACGACGCAGGAGGATACGAATGTCCACCGGCACCCAGACACGAACGATGCTCAGAATAGGCACTTCCGGATGGCAGTATAGCCATTGGAAAGGTCAGTTTTATCCCGAAAACCTCTCACCAGACCAGTACCTACGCTATTATTCGGAGAGATTCGATTCGGTGGAGGTGAACAATTCGTTTTACCAGCTCCCCGAGGCATCCGCGTTACGCAATTGGTACGAAACCGTTCACGAGGATTTCGTGTTCGCCATAAAGGCCGGCAGGTATATTACCCATGTGAAACGACTGCGCGAACCGGAAAGAACTCTCGATAAATTCCTGAAGAGGATTTCCGTTCTCGAGGACAAACTGGGTCCCATACTTTTTCAGTTGCCGCCAAAATGGTCTGCAAATCCACAACGGCTCCAGGAGTTTCTCCAAGCGCTACCCGGGGATTTTCAGTATGCCTTTGAGTTTCGAGACGAGTCCTGGTTTTCACAAGAAATTCAGGATCTGCTTTCGGAATACAATGCCGCATTCTGCGTATACGAATTCGATGGAAGTCATTCGCCCGTCATAACCACGGCGGATTTCGTCTATGTTCGGTTGCACGGCCCAGAGGGAAAATACCGGGGGTCATACGATCACGCAACGCTCGAATCCTGGGCCGATCGGTTCACTAGATGGAGGAAAGGACACAAAAGCGTGTACTGCTTTTTTGATAACGACGAAAATGGCTACGCAGCGCGAAATGCACTTTCCCTGGAGCAAATAGAAGAGTAAAAAATGCGGCCTTCCCAAAGCAGAGCAAACGGCGGTTTTTAACCTCTCCCGGTTCCAAGGAAGACTGGCTGGATTTTTGCTGTTCTATTATTTCTTTCTTCTGTCATACCCTGTACTTCTACTTGGAGGATTCTAATGGAGCGGGAGATCATCATTGTCGAGGATGAAGAAACGATTCGGGAAATGATCAGAGACGTTCTGCAGATTTCCGGATTCACCAGAATAATCTCGTTTGAAAACCCGTTCGAAGCTCGTGAGGCCATTCTGGAAAAACATCAGACCGCCATCCTCGTGGCCGACTTTCAGATGCCGGATATGACGGGCATAGAACTCCTCGACGATCTATCCGCTCGCCTGCCGGGTTTGGGAGGAACGGTAGTGACAGCCGACCCGGGCGCCGCGATGAGTGCCTCTTCGAAGTATCCGGTGATCGATAAAGGAAGTCGCACTTTTGTATCGGATCTCGTGAATCGACTACGAAGCCTGATGGACGCCGAGCCTGCTCATTGTGGAAACGGCAATTCTTTCTGAACACGACCGCACGCTCCACTGCTCTAGTTGGCAGTCACGCTGCGAAGACGGCTGGTGGGTGCGAAAACAGGAGCCGGGGGTGATTACGAAAATGTATTTTTGCAGATTTGCCAATTGGATAGTTAGTACCAAGTGTTTTTTTCACAGCGAGACTCGTGATTTCGATATACGATGACCTTTCTGCCGGTCACATTTCGAGCGGAACAAAAGTGATTGCTCTCTCTGAGCAAAAAGAAGATTGTGATTTTTCCAACCGGAAGCTTATTCCAGGACGCTCATCCGCTCCAACGGGCGATTTACTCGGGATGGAGCTGCAATGAGCAAACACCGTTTAAGAAAAGCTTTCTTCATTATTCTTATCGGCCTGGTCTCGCTGATCATCCTGATATTCGCGACAACTGCCGTCATTTCGGTAATTCGCCCTACGTGGACATTTTCGTTCGACGACACCGACCTTGAAATCCGTTCCCCTACATTTGCGCTCCCTCTGGGGGTACGAATGTCCGGCGTTTCGCTCGAAAATCCCGCGATTTCCATCTCGGCACAGGATATTTCCATTCAACTGACGGGGATCGCGGGATTCAATCCCTTCATTCCAAAAGCCGCCGTCAAAATCGATTCGCTCTATGCATACACCAAAGGTGGAAATACAACTCAACAATCTTCCGCTGAAAAAAGGGCGGAGCAGACCAGTATTCCGGATTGTATCCCACTTCCGCAAATCTCTGTACCGGCACTGGTATCGCTCCGTCTCGAAAGTGGTGTTTTCCATTCAACTTCCCCCGAGGATACCAATGGCGGTTTCTCCGCCCACCTCCGAAACCTTCGAACAAGAATCCGGAAAGGGGATGTACGAATTCGTATACGGCAGGTGACAACAAGCCTCTCACCCGATCACGACATTGCGGTACAAGCCGCTGCCGACTGGAGCGACTCGCTTTCCCTGACGTACAATGTGGATATTTCTCACTCCACGGACAGTCTGCGCCTCGCGGGAATGCATTCGAAAGAGAACCTGCTTGTCGCCACCGATTCTCTTTTTGCCATAGTCGCCGACCTGCGCACCTATGCTTCTTTGATTCCGGCTGATACGGCCCTTCCCCTGCTCCGCAACATAAGAGCGAATGTGCGGATTGAAGACCTCAGGTCTCTGGAGTTTTCATCCATTGTTACCGCGGTCGCGGAAAGCCTGGATATGGCCCAGCCGTTTGTTCTGGGACCGCAAAACCTGGCATTCTCACTCGCGATGCCCGACGATACTCTGTCTTGGGAATTCGAGATCGAAGGAACCGAAAGTTCGGAACGAATCGCAGTCTCGGGCGATCTTACCGGCATCCCGGCAAAAATCTCGGATATCACCGACCTGGACGTATCGGCGCTTACGGCAACCGGACAGGGGGGCATTCGCAACATTTCTCTCCTATTGGGTGACTCGATCATTACCACCACTGTGTCAATACCTCGATTCCGGGCTACGTCACGGAAACTCACCGCATCGGTTGCAACCGTAGACGGATCCGATATCCGAGCGCGAGTAGATTTCGGCGATCCGCTGTCCGGTACCTTCGATGCAAAAGTGGCGCCCAATGAAAAATGGGTGCGTTTTTTTGTCGATACGAACGTCACCTATGAAACGCTCTACCTGGCGGGAGGGTTTTCCGGGGAAGAGCTGACGGCGAAACTGCGAGCATATCAGGTGCTGGCATACGGAGTGAACGCGGATTCTCTATTTGCTCGGAACATCGTGACATCCACATTGTATCGG
Source organism: uncultured Fibrobacterota bacterium (assembly GCA_964346405.1). Classification (GTDB taxonomy): domain Bacteria; phylum Fibrobacterota; class Chitinivibrionia; order Chitinivibrionales; family CAYFVL01; genus CAYFVL01. Next base: position 3,345 of record CAYFVL010000312.1, on the reverse strand, counting down.
CTGGATTCGGCCCGGGTATTTGGGGATTCAGTCGATTGGGATGCATACGGAGTAGTCCGATGGGCACCCGAACCGCTTCGACTCGATTTCTCGATAACCAACCCATTCCACGGCTCGGCCACCTTCTCGATGCGAGGGGAGGAGGTACTTCAAGCCCGGGCCCAAAACCTGGACCTTCGTGCGCTCCCCTACCCCCTTCTCCGGCAGGTTGATCCACAGCAGATAACCCTCGATGCCGATTTCTTCTGGAACCAGGCCGTGGACTCGGGGACCTTAGATGCCCAGGCTTCAGCACTTTACAATGAACAACAGATCGCCGCCACGATTCAATCGCGGTGGAATAAGGACTCCGCCGTAGTCGATTCTCTAGTTTTCACTTATGGGGACTCAAAGATAAATGCAGAGGCGGTAATCGGGCTCGACGGGAAATCACTACAAGGTCTTTCAGATAATGTAATAGAAAAAATCAGAATGGTTCGCGTACAAAGCCGGGATCTTCAGCTTGGACCAATTGTATCGCTGGCCTCTCCCCAATCTGAAATGGTACGACGCGGCGCTCTGTCCGGAACCATGGTATATCGAAAAGACGAAGGGCTTGACGGAAAACTGCGCATCGACTCCCTTGTCGTTGCCGCGGGTGGTCTGACACCGGTGGTCGAGTACGCCGTACTTTCGGCTCTGGGCGACAGTCTTGGGTTCACGGCCGACATCTCGTTACCCAGTGTACCCCTTGAGATCGACACAATTCGGGCGGTTGTGGGCAGTCCCCTGGAAGAAGATACCATCGATGTGCAGGCGAGTGTCGCCGCGGAGGGGAAAACGCGTATGATGTTTCGAGGAAAACTCGATGAAATGGAGCGGATACGAGGTACGCTTAGTATACATGGAAAATCCCTCCGCATTCCCGCAATCAATGGTAGCCTCCGTAACCTCGACGTTGCCACCCGGATGGACATACCGTTCGACAGCACAGTTACACGGCTTACGGTCAAATCCGACACCTTCAATGTAACATATGTAAATCCAGATCTCGGCACTCAGACGGTCACCGCCGAGCTGGATATCGACTCGGGTATCGCTCTTTTGAAAGAGCTTCGTATTATCTCCGACGACACCCGACAAGCGGCGGGACGATTTGAATATAACCTGGTGTCGGGGGATATACTGGAGGGCTATATTTCGGGCGAGAGTTTCGGTCTCGCCTGGCAACATAACCGTTTCGAACTTTCCGATTTCAGAGTCGCGATAGTGGACAGCTCCGGCCGTCTGGGGTTCTCAGGAATGATCGAGAAAGCGGATTTTGCTTACTATCAGGCCCCACTGGTTGCCGAAGGCAGGCTGCGATCTACCAGATTCACCTATATGCTCCCTCCTTCAGGCCCTGAATATGAAACCGGTAACGGCGCTCCACCTCGTCTGTCCGCACAGACAATACTTGATAGTTCTTTGATCAGATATCGTCTACCCAGCATACAGACAATTCCTGAGGTCATAGCAGGGATGACCAAACCGACCGGATATACATTCACCAATCCGATCAGCATCGATGCTCAAATACGCACACGTGGTAATGAAAACCGATTGGATGCCGATATCCTGAAGATAGCCTGGACGGGCAACATAAACCTGCGGGGAACATACCCCTATCCCGTTCTGGTTGGGCAAGTCTCAGCCCTTGAAGGTACGATCGGTGCGGAAAACCAAACCTACGACATTCAATCGATGCGGATTCGATGGTTGCAGGAATCAATCGGTGACGGTGCAATCAATCTGGAAGCCGCAAAAATGCTGGCGGTGGACTGCGAATCGGGAACAACCGATTCGTGTACCGTATTTGCGATGCTTGACGGTGAACTGACCGACATGCAGTTCTCGTATAGAACAGATTGTGCGGGAGAATTCGGCGCGGGGGCGGATATCTCGGCCCTTGTTTTTTCGGTGCAGCGAGGGTGCTATTCATCGTCCTCACCCACTTCTGGGTCAAATTTAGGCGTTCGTGCGTTATCGCTCCTGGAACCCCAGATCAGCCAGGGGCTTACCCGCTTTGCGCGTCAATATGTCGGAGATTGGATAGCTACCACGGAAATTACGGGACTGGGTAGTTTTGCCGCCGATTCCGCCGTACAGCCGGTGTCACTTGAAATATCGACAAAACGATTTCCAGGCGGATTTAACATTCGAGCATCCGCGGGCTACCTACCCAGTGCCGAAGCATCCCAGTCGCCCTGGGAGTATCGTCTTGGACTGCAATGGCATCCGCCTTTCCTGGCATTGTTAGGTCCGGGGCCGATACAGAAAAAGCTGAGCGGTAACCTGCGAATGGAAGCTTCTGTAGAAACAGATCCGGAAAACAAGTCGGGTGTTCTCGAAGAAGACGAGATCTCGACCCGTTTCGGTGTTTTTTACGACCTCAAATTCTGGAGAATTTTCAGCCGGAAAGACAAAAAGAAAAATGAGTAAACGGCGGCATCATGGCTTCATCAACTAGAAACACGACAAATCCAAACGACCGTCGAGACCGAAATCCGTGTTGTATCGGCATTTGGGTACTACTGTCGTGGACGGTATTCCTCATTGTGCCGTCGCTTTTTGCTCAAGAGGCGGAATTGACGATTACGGGCAACAATTTTTACGGCAACCGCCTCATCGAAAACACTATACCCACCCTCCCCGACAGCCTGGTAACATCCGAACTGGTGCTGTGGCGTGGAAGGGCCAACAATACGATTCGACGCATGTACCGAGAATCCGGATTCCTCGATATCGCGGTTGATGGGCGAATGGCCGAACAGTCGGCCGGCCCTGATGAAGAAAAGATATTTCAAATATCCATTTCAATAAGTGAGGGAACCCGCTATTTTATCGATACGACTCTTTTTGAAATCACGGACGCCTCCGCTCCATTTCTGCTCCCATCATCTCTTGCAAGCGTCAAGGGGAAGCCGTTTCAGGAAGACGAACTTCTTCAGGACAGACGGGACATAGCGTCTCTTTATGCGGATGCCGGGTTCATTCATGTCAATGTCACAGACAGTGCACGTGTTCACGAGGATACCGCACTGGTTACCGTGCGCTTTGTGATTCAACCTGGTAAGGCGGTGATACCGGATACAATATGGGTACGATCGGTGCGGTCGGGTATGGATTCGCTCTCTGGCCTGACCAGCCTTGAGCTGCTCAACTCTCTCATGCCTTATAATCCTGGAGATACGGTAAAGGCGACCCGCAATGATGCGGTAATTGAAAAGCTGCAGTCAACGGGATTATATACATCCGTTCGACTGAATGATACGGTAATTACCGTTGACGGTGAAGAGAAAACGGCGCTGATCCTGGAAGCAGCCG
>CAYFVL010000311.1:0-6769 GCA_964346405.1 uncultured Fibrobacterota bacterium | reverse complement strand
ATGCATACTACGCGTTCTCGGCTGCGAAACTTGGGTTAGGCTAATTAAAAATATAAATTGACCCGGGTTCGCAGCCAACTCACGCGGAGTACCGTGAGTTCATTGGGTAACCTGGGTTAATCCGAGCCTCTTTCATCGACAGAAAGCAAGTAGATACCATCTCTTCGCAGCACCGTCTCATATGTCCCTAGAAGATATGCCCGTGCCGCGTGTTGATCCACATGAGGATTACGGGCATGTGACTGTCGATAGTACCTGTCGTTGAAAAGCACATGAGATATTCCATACGCCGAAAGAAAATCGGTGAAAACGGTATTATTGTGTGCGCCCGCGCGAAATGCCCGATCCAGGTACTCGGTATCCCAACAGAGGTTGGTGACGGCAGCTACCGGGAAATAGTAATTGCGTCCATAGTTTCCCATAGTGAGCACTGTATCTTTATTCGAGAGCCCGAGTTGCCGGAGGTCTTGTGCAACGCCGTATGAAAGCGGCAATCGCTTGCGCAAAAATGCTTCCGGTGCGACTTTCCCGCTGACTACTTCGGCCACGCCGGATTCTCGCGCCGACGATATAATGTGAAATGTATTCAGGCCTGCCGTGACAATGAGCAAGCCGTGGATCATCCCCCTTCCGAGTGTCGACCGGTTCTTGAGGCGCATCATTCCCCACAGCGAAGTGACGGTGAAAACGGGAAGGATATAGCGCGCCAACTGTGCGCCGGCTATCCACGTAAAAGTACCGGCCACCCAGAAAACGGTTACGACTCGTTGTGCCCGATTCCGTAATCCCAACCCCAACAGAGAAAGAACGAAAAACAGCGACAGCTTGCCCCCGAATCCCATTGCCCCGGAAGTTTTCGGCGGATCGATTCCCAGAAACAACCGAAACGGTAATAGTACGTAATCGAAAAATTCTCCTCCGGCGTTGTAGCTCCAGGCGATATGACGAAACAGATATGCACGGGTAGACGAAAGATAGGAGACGGGAAAGAAATTCGCAAGAAGCGGAAATACGGGATTTGCGTGTATCAAGAGGTTCTTCAGATACCACGGTGCCGCACAGAGTATCCCGACCAGTAAACCAACGTAGAAGACCGGGCGCTTACGTATCTGGAGAAAGCCGAAAACCGCGAATAAAGCAAGGTAAAGGGCGCCGTGATATTTCATTGCGGCAAGCAGTCCAAAGAATGCCGCGCCCAGATACCAATCGGCCGATTCTCCTTCGGGACCAAGGTGTCGCGCATACCTCCGAATTCCGAGGAGAAGCACCAAGGTAAAAAAGAGGTCCACATAGGCGGACTGAACCAGATCATACATGAGGGGAGTCGACAACAACGCTACAATGGAAAGAGAAAGAAGCGCTCCCCGTACTCCCCACCATCGGTTCACGATCGAGCCGAAGACGATTCCGAGCAAAAAAAGTACACAGAGATTCACCACATAAGGAGAGATCGATGAAAGGAAAGGCGATTGAAACGCCACCAAAGGCATTTCAAACAGCATGGGGAAATTGGCATTGAGATTGAGCGGATCGGCCGGGATTCCTCCGGCCGCAATGGTCTTGGGCACCATCAGGTGATATATCAGATCGTCACGTTGATACGGCGGGATGCGGAGTACATGAGTGAAAACAAGTGTTACGGCGCCCGAACTCAACAGAATCGCCCTGCAGGCGGAAGAATCAATGGGAGATCCGTCCCCGCGTCGAATGAGCCTCGCAAAAAGAATACCGGAACCTCCGGCTATTGCCGTCGCCCCAATAAGTGTCCACGCAGTCACCGCCCCGGCGAAGCTGAGCGCGAACACCAGGTAGGACAAAACAGCGTACTGCAGTACCAGAATTTCGGCTACTCGTATCATAGATTCCGAGCATTTCTCATTAGTTAGGAGTATCGTTTTTTCACCGAAATGGCGGCAAACATGGCAGAGGACGGAAATAATTTTGTAAGGATCTTCTCAAACAACGCGATAACACCATACCCGAAGTATGGTACAAGGGAACAAAACGCAAGGCCTCCGGAAGCTAGATAGCGGACCGGCATTATGGGATGTATTGTCGATATTTCCAGCTCCGGGTATTCACGTTCAAAAACTTCTCGATCTCGGTGAAACACGATCCAGGGAAGCGCGTTGTTCCCTCCCGCAAGGGGACCATTGGGTTTGGATTCCCATTGCGTGGCCGAGGGTTCAAACGGCTCGTGGTGCAGGAAACGAAAGATCGGTCGCGACCATGCGGAGACCCACGGTTCAATGCAAAGTACTCGTCCTCCCGACATGAGACACCTCCGAGCTTCGTCGAGAAACCGTCGCGGCCGTGCAAAATGATGAAACACATTTACAAGAATAATGGCGCGAACAGTACCGTTTCGAAAAGGAAGAAACTCGCCGTCCACCGCGGCCTGAAAAGAGTTCTCCCACAGGATATCCGTTGTGATAAGCCCCGGTACGTACTCGTCGAGAAATCCCGCCCCGGTTCCCAGTTCCACAACCGGCCCCTTGACCCCGGGAAGATTTCCGGCGATCTCCGCATACCATTCCCGATAGATCCTCTTCAGGAACGGATTTGATTCCAGTATTCTTCCGCGCACTGCTACCGTGTCCGGATCGTGCAGATCGACATCGCTTAGTTGAGGATTACGAAAAAGCCTTTTAATCATACTTTTTACACGGTGGCGAATTTTCAGAGGACCTCGTTCTCTATGGGTCAGGTCGACGGCATTTTTTCACATCCGGATCTGAAGTGAACCGCGGGATTCGAGAACAACGACTCCTTTTAGTATCTTGAAATATCAAACAAACAACATCTTGCGAGCGGCAAAAGTCAGCATTCTAAACAAAATTGACCCATGATGCCATCTTTGAATGTTTGTTTCTCCATAAATTCTTTCACGATACCGAACCGGCATGTCGACTATTCTGAGATTGAGTTTGGCAGCTCCAAGAAGCAGGTCGAAATCTCCGAACGGATCAAACTCTCCGAAATATTGCCTGTTGCGGGCGATGCGCTCGTAATCTTCTTTCCACAGAACTTTTGTCCCGCAAAGGGTATCCTTTACAGGCTGCCCAAGTAATCTGGAGAAGGCCAGACTGAAAAACTTGTTTCCCAGGTAGTTGAAAAATCGCATGGCTCGATGTTCCATGGGGTATACGAGCCGCACTCCATTTATAAATTCCCCTCTGTTGTGAACCAGCGCATCGTAAAAACGAGGAAGATCCTCGGGGGCCACCGTCATGTCGGCATCGAGAATCATCAGAATATCGCCCGAGGCCGCGGCAAACCCGGTTCTGACCGCCGCCCCCTTTCCCGTTCCCTCCTGGCGGAGCAGCAGTGCGTTGCGACGCGAATACCGGCTGAGGCATCGCTCGATTTCCGGGTAAGTCGTATCCGTCGAACCACCTTCAACAAAAAGGATTTCGGTCCCCGACCCCATCTCGGGAATACGTTCGAATAATTGGGCGATATTACCGGCTTCATTTCGTGACGGAACTACCACCGAAACTTTTGGCGGCCGTTTGTGCCTGTGCCTGACCGTATCCCTGGGAGCCGTCACGTAAAAATTGGCGAGAGCTAAGTGGTAGAACGGCCAGAAGCGAACGAGAACTGTATTACAGATTTTCGCGACAAATGGAATCGGGAGCGGACAGATGAATTCGCGCCGGCGTTGTATGACCTCGAAACCGCTCAATCGAAGGATATTAAACGTATCTTCGGGTGAAAGCCAGTTTTGCCGCAGCCTTTTGTTTGCCGCTCCCGCGCTCTGGGCAATAGACAGGGGACCTTCCCAGAGCAAACTGTAGTTGTTCAGAATAACTCGCGTATCCGCACGGCAAACGGTGGCAACCCGGTCAAGCACGGTCTGCACGTCCCAGAGATCATTCAATAGGTCCGACAAAATGACGAAGTCAAACGTTTCATTCAGATCGAATTCGTGTGCATCGGCCTGAATAAAGCGAAACTGGGGATAGCGTTTCCTCGCGCGTTCGAGCATTCGAGGAGAAAAATCAATACCGACCCCGTATCCGGCCTTTACTGACGACAAAAGATCTCCGCGTCCGCATCCCACTTCGAGAACTCGTGAGCCGGGCGGTATTAGAAACGAATAGACGCGAGCCAGTCGGGAATTGTACAGGTGATTCAATTTGAACCAACTGCGCACATGCGGAGCTATTTTGTCCCAATGTAAGATTCGCTTTGCGCGGAATATCTGATATGCTGAGTCGTTGTTCATGAAATCAAAGTCCACAGAATGAATTGCCGCGGGAGGAAGCGACCGATTCTGCAGGTCGGGTCGAATTATCCCAGCCTCTTCGGTCGGTATCAGTCGGATGCCGCCGAATCATCGACATCAATAAGCGTCACCTCCGATTACCCGCAACGGAGTTTTTCATGTTCGACTATAATCAATTATATATTTATGCCGTTCGAGAAAGCCGTTTTGCGGGGAAATTCCGGGATTCTATCCGGCATCTGTTGAATCGAGCGTTCCCTGCGCCGGTTCCTCCAATATCCGATTCAGAGCTTCGCGCGCCGCCTCGAATTCAGGCGCAAGGCGAAGTGCCGCTCGCAAATGCCTTTTTGCACGCCCCGGATTTCCATGCTCATGCAAAGAGAGCCCCAAACAGTAATGTACAGACTTCTCCGCATCCCCCCCCTTCTCCAGAGCATTCTCGAAACACAAAATCGCCTGGGAATGTTTGCCCAGGGCAGCATATACCAGGCCTGAGTTATGGTACGGTTCCCAGGCATCCTGTGAGTGTTGGGAAGCAACTGAGAAATAGTACAGAGCGGAATCGAGCACTCTTTCACGCATGAAGGTTCGTCCCAGAATATCGTAGCCGGCCCAGTACGGATTCAGCCGTATGCTCTTCCAGCATGCCTCTCTTGCTGCCGGGTATTCCCCGCGTTCCAGGTACATTCGAGCTATATGATATTGTGAAAGCCACATTCCCGGTTCACACTCAACAGCCTGTTGATGGTATTGAATCGATTGGTCGGATTTCCCTTCCCTTTCGGCGATCAGCCCCAATCCTTGAAGAGCCGGGGCGCAGCAGGAATCGAGTAGAAGGGCATATTCATATACTTCACGCGATTTTCCAAGGCTGTCCTGATGGAAAAGCATACGTCCGTAGTTTGCCCAGGCGAGTTCGTACGCAGGTGTGATCTCGATAGCCTTCCGGAAATGCCCTTTTGCTTCGGCAATATGTGACGGTTCACGGTTTGCCTGATCGAATATGTAAGACCCCAGATTGTTGTGAAGCAAGGCACTGCCGGGAGCCACGGCCAGACTGTGTTCGAACAGGGACCGTGTATTACGCCAATTATGCACTTGTCGGTTCGTGAGAATAGTCAGAGTGATCACCACGGATATACTCAGAATTGCTGTCGTGTGCCGAATGGGTCTCGGCCGGTGAGATATAATTGTTCCGATCGCGAAAGCGACAGCCGAATAAAATCCGATAGCCGGTATGTACACGAAACGATCGGCCATAGCCTGAGACCCGGTTTGAGCAATTCCGGACACCGGCAAAACAGTCATGCAAAACCAGCCCAACCCCCATAGTACGAAGGGCATCTTTTTCCTCAGACGTACGGCCGCGGCAAAAAGCGCGACGAGGCCAAGAGACGCAATAATTGCTACAAACAAAGACGCCATACCGGGGTGGGGGTAGAACACGGCAAAATCACGGGGAAACACCAGTTTGAATGCGTACTTCCAAAATGACGTGAGCGCATTGGCGATTCGAACCGCCGGCGGCCAGGATACCAGGCCGTGCACAGTGGATACGTGGAAATAGATAAAAGCCGAATAGGCCACTCCCACGGCAAAAAACGGAATTTTCTCCACGGCAAGCGGCACGAAATCTCTTAACGTTCTGCGACCCTTGATACGATTTAGTGGCCAGAAATCCAGCAGAAGGAGCACGCCCGGAAAGGTCACGGCCATTGGTTTGGCAGTCAGACTCAGTGCGAGACAAAGGAGAGCCCCCACATACCCTACCCATTTCTTCTCCAACGCATACGATCTCCATGAAATAAGGGCCGCCAGGAAAAAGGTCATCGAGAGGAGATCTTTTCGTTCAAATATCCAGGCGACCGATTCAACGTGAATCGGGTGGACGCCAATAAGTGCCGCAACGCCCATGCTTGGCCATGTCTTTCCGGTATATCCCCGCAGAAGAGAAAACAGAAGAACAACATTCAGGAGATGAAACAGAAGATTCGTCAGGTGATGACCACCGGGGTCGTCACCGTACAGGACAAAATCACCGATATGAGTCAGCCATGGAAGCGGATGCCAATAGTCTGGATAATCTGTAGTGAGCGCCCATGCCACACTCTCCGAGGTATACCCCTGTTTCAGAACTGAATTCTGCTTAATTGCCCGACCTTCGTCCAGGTATACCCAGTCGCACTGAGAAACCGGCAGGTAAGCAATCACCACGAGGAGAAGGACCGCGCAGATCCCGAAAAATTCGACACTGACGACACTATTGTTCGAGTTTTTCATAGAATTCCGGCATTTGTCGAATTGTCCCGACTTCGACAATCGATTCACCGCATTCTGCGTAAGCCGGCGCGCGATTCATTGTATCCCGTCCCGCACCGCGGGAGACTCAAGGTATCTCCCCGGATACCCCTGCGCTTTTTCCAAGTCAATCTCGCACAACATCTTACGCATACTGCTCTATCCCTCGGCTCCGCTCGGGACACCGCCCCTCGGCATTTCGACTACGCTCACTTCGACACCGCTCAGTGCAGCGCAATACAA
>CAYFVL010000310.1:0-6823 GCA_964346405.1 uncultured Fibrobacterota bacterium | reverse complement strand
CTAGTATCGCGTCCAACAATTCGCACTTTCCTCTTCCCGGCGCCCGAATGCCCCGGCTGCGTCGTTCATTCTTTGAGTACTCCCGGTAATCGCCTCAAATCGCGCCTTTCCGGTGCATCCGACCATACGGCAAGCACATCGCCGATTATCGAACGGTACATTAGTTTTCAGTACCACAACTCCTCGTCAGGACCATTCTCCACCAAAGCCCGATCTCCAGGCTCCACCGGCTTAATTAAAACTCATATCTTTCGAATTCACTCTCCACCCACACTTCCAGCAACGGGGGTTTCCCCTTACACGAATACATATCACACATCCATGTGATACGGTTCAGAGTAGACAAGTGAACCGCCAGAGATTTGGCGAGACCTTCCTCAATTGCATCGACAGCGACCTGGACCGGTTTTTTATTTTCGGTAGTAGGCGAAAAATCCTCACTACACGACAGTATGCTCAGTATGGTCCCGATAAATCCCGCAAATAGTCTTTCATGAAAATAGCTGCGATGCCTTGTTTGCCTCATAGTGTACAGTCCCACGTGGTGGAAATCCGAAGAACGCAATGGAAGCTCATGTCTTTGCAATCCCCGGGCCGGTTTGCCGGAAAAAAACTGGTCGTCCCTTCTCCCAGTGATAATAAAGCCGCTTTCCTCCTCCCGTCCCGCACTGCGGGAAGAGGGTGGGAAGGGCTCATCACCGAATACCCGCGCAAAGCGCGATTGCGCCACGCCAAGGCACGAATCCACGGCAAAACCGAATTCCTCCCGCCGGGCGGAACGGGAAGAGATATCTCGGCGGTGAACAAACCATATCATACTGCCTGAGCAGCCTTGTTATCAAACGCATATTGTGGCACTGAACTGCCGGAGGGACGGAAATGATGTAACGTAATTCTGGCCCCTTGTGCGCATTAAACTCTATCTTTGTGGTAAGATGAAGTAAATCCGATACAATAAGGGAGTTTTCGAATGATCCTCACGGCAAAGATATCAACTGTAGCAGCCATCGTATTGTTAGTCTCAGCCATTGTCCCGGCCGGGCGATACCAGGTATACACCGAGGAACATCAGCATCCGGAAAATCCACTGATTCCGGTTACCGCTTCTTTCATCGGCGGCGAAGGATCGGAATGGCTGGTTGGGGGAGGATTCGGCCCCGAAGGTGAAATTGTGGTAGTTGGGAACACCCTGGGTCCGGCATTCTCCGGTCCGGGAGCCGCTCCGGTTGAAGTGCTGGGAAGCGATGAAACGCAACCCGGACCGCTGAAACTCTCAAATTATGGCCATCCATCATCCGCGGGGTCTCCCTGTGGTGATCAACCCATGGATTTTCGACATCCCAACGGTACGGTCTTCATTTCAAAGTTTAACGGACAAACAGGGGTGGCCGAGAAGACGGTTCGGATGCCGTGGATGTCGGGCTCCGGCACGCACGCGGTACTTGATGAGGCGGGAAACATCTATTTCACCGGTATTGTGGGGCCGAATCCGATACCGGAAATGATTGAATTGTCCGGTGTTCCGACAGATGAATTGATAGACAAATACGCTCAAAGGACGAACAAGGACTCCTATTGCAGGGGGGGAGAATTCAGCTCGGCGGAAGGAAACGGGTACTGGCACGTCTTTCTGTGCAAGGCAAGGCCGGATCTTTCGGGAATCGAATGGATGCGAAGCTATCACGCGGTAACTCGTGGACATGAAATCTTCTTTGGGGCCGACGGAACCATTCACCTTGGCGTGAATCCATCGGTAGTTTTCGACTCCGAGGGAAACAATCTGGGCACACGCTTCACCACCACGGGCGGCAAAGAGTGGATACGCACAGTCTACCCCCATGTTGAAGAAGGGGCGACCGGCAGATACAATATTGCAATTTTCGGCGAATTGGGAGGATATCATTTCTGGCATAATGGCAATCTCTGGCTTGACAGCCCGACCGAAGGAGGGAAGTACGATTTTCTATATCAATGGGATACGGATTTTGCGCATACCGATGCTCTGTATCGGCTCGATCGTGCTCACCTGAATTATGTTGAGGCCACAAAGGAAGACGTATTGCTCCTTGCAGCCTCTACGGAGGGCGATCAGTCTTCGTATTCGAGACAGCCCTGGGATCCCTTTGAACCGCTTGGGTTTTCCGGGCTCGGATGGAATGTCGAGGGTGCTCGACGAGATGATCTCATTAACGGCTTACATGGAGGCAAAGGTGGGTTTACCATGCCTAATGTGGTGAAGTGTTATGAGAACTCCCCGATTGTCGCTCTCATGAAGATGGACCGACAAAGCAACGGGATAACCGCATTGACCCACTGGTGTGGTTTCGATCCGTCTACCGACGGAATACTGACAACACGCATTCGGGATTTGCACCTTGCCGGAGATGGAACCCTGGTGGCTTATGGACAGGGTGAGGGTGGAATAATTCAGACTGAAGGCAAACTGGTATCGGAAGACGGCCCGGGTGGATACCTTACGGTCTTCGACAATACGCTCCAGGAAATCCGGTACTCAACCCGCCTTCCGGGAACGGGAATGGTTCGTCGGTTCATGCGTACGGCGGTGGCGGAACAAAGCTATGGCGCCATTGCTCACAGGATAGTCAACAACAGGCTCCGTGTGCTCTTTGTAACGAGTGCGGATGATGAAGCTCAGGAGGCAACTTCGGAGAATGCTGCCCAGAAAGATTTCGGAGGTGGAGACTGGGACGGTTTTTTCCTGGTACTCGAGGGGGCGCCCGATCCCGCAACACCTGTCACCCAGGCGCAAACAAAACCCGGAGTCTCTCCGGATCTGGAGTCGGCATCGACGCCCGAAGACGGGACGGCATTTATTCTTGGTAATGAGTTTCCGCAGTTCGATAACGTTTCGATTGCACTCCGGGACAAAAACAAGGTTTATCTCCCCAATTTCTTCTGGGGCTATTTCACCGAGGATAGATCCTTTACATGGAGCGGCGAACCCCAAATTGGGCCGCTTGGAATAACTGCGCGCAAAATGACAAACCGCGGGGGGAAGGCCGCACGACGGATACTTGGTTCACTGGCGGGCGATAATAACAACAAGCCGTCATTATCGGCTGAACTGAACATCGAAGGAAATCCGCAACAAAGCGGTGATGCGTTTACCGCATCGGCGAGTGGCACCCTTAAAATTGAAAATGAAACGGCACAGATGTCGGGTATCGTGACAATTTCTCCGGTCTGGACCCCGGCTAGAAACTGGGTCAAGGTAAAGAATCGTCCGGACAACGCCCCCCCGCCGGAGAAACGATTTGCGCTTCACTACCAGTATGCACTGGAGTGTGGCGCCGACGACCTGGGTATTGCGGCGGGTGGTCGTGAGACCATTGTAGTTACTATCGATGTCTTCGCCTATCCTACCGAAGAGCTGAAAATATCGCCCGCTTTCGATAAAGCCGCCAAAGGTGATCCGGGCAGCCGGATGACACGGACTATCTATGATATCAGGGGAAGAAGAATTGACCTATCAGGAAGCACTGCTATCCAGGGGGCACAAATACCGAAAGGAGTTTACCTCTCGGATAGAGCGCCGGGTAGAGGAAGCCAAAAACGAAAACTGGTCGTAAGGTAAAAAGCGAAAAGACCGAAAAGGGACACGAAATCCCGCGGCAATATGCGACTCGAAAGCCGACCTGATATTTTCGCGATTTCTGGAGACTTTATTCCGTGACGACTCCTTGGTGTCTGTCCTAAACGCTTGAAACAGACTCTGAGTTTGCCTGTTCACCCTCGATTTCGCCGTCTGGAGCCGGTCTTGCAGTCAAAAACGAGAGCGGTATGAGTAAAGTATTGCATGAAGAAGGGGAGTTATAAATAGCGAGGGGTATCCGAGGAGATACCTTGAGTCCCGCCTGGCGGGACCGTGAGTCGATTGTCGAAGTCGGGTTTACTCCCGCACTCCAGCAACATCAACTTCGATAAAATCACGTTCTTGCTCTAAATCCTCCTCCGGAGGTTTTTGATCACCAAAACCCCACCCCTCCAGATTCTCGTCAATAATCATGAGCGCCAGAATGCGTGGGATATACTCGTTGGTTTCTTCGGCCAGATAGCCCATACGATAGATGTACCAGAAATCGCGGTCTTGAAGCGGATTGTCGATTTTACGAAGCGCCCCCATCACGCGCCCCTCGCCGGCATTATATGCAGCCATGGCAAGCATAACCGACCTTCGCCCCCCAAAAATCGCGATAAGGTCTTTGAAATACTCGGCCGCCGCACGGGTTGCCTTTATTGGATCAAGTCGTTCATCGACACTGTCGTCCACCCGAAGACCGTAATTTCTGGCGGTGCGCGGCATGAATTGCCACAAACCGCGGGCTCCGGCATGGCTAAGCGCTCGAGGGTTGAAACCACTCTCCAGCATGGAGACGTACATCAATTCAGGTGGCAGATTGTTTTCCCGCAGGATTTTCAGAATCATGGATTCGTATTTCTCTTTCCGGGCGATATACCGTGAGATCGCCGGTTTTAGACGCCCTGAATATACGTCCAGGTGATGCCGTACCCTCTCTACCATCTGAGGTGGAATGTGATAGTTGGTCTCACCGAACCGAATCATGATATTGTCTATCAAACCCTCCACCGAATCGACAAAGAAACGTTCGACATCCTCTTCTTTGATCTCAACCTTGACTCCATTGAATTCTTCGCGTGTCCGGTCGAGCCGCGCAATGAGTAGCTGTAGTTCTTCCTGATGTCGATCCGGATTGTCGTTGTATTCCGCAATCTGTTTTTCGTATTTGTCCATTTGTTCTTCGAGAGACAAGCCGCGATTAACTAGCGCACGATACTGAAAACTCTTAATCGCAAAGAATGAAATCGCGGCAAGAGAAACTACTGAAATGATGACAATCAGGGTGAGGGACTGCTTTCGTATCTGTTTTCCCGCGGAATATGCGGATAAAAGCATACCGGCCTGCGTGGCTCCGATATTTCCCCTGTCAAGAATTTTCTCCACCCGACGACCGTCTTTCATGAGGTTGGCCATGTCCGAGGCATCAATCTTCTTGTCAAGAAATTTCTTCTCCATAACCCCGGTCATGGTTGCGCCGTCATGGGGAAATCCGTTGGCCGACGATCGATCGACCTTCTTTGTGTGTTCGTGCTTTGTTTTATCCTTTTGCGGACTGAGATCGGACTGCTCGGTTTTCGACGACGCTACGGTAGTAACCCGATTTGTGCTATCGTCGACCGGCTGGTGGGTGGAGGAATTCTCACCGGGGATATAATCCGTGGAAAGTTCGACATCGCTCGCGACCACGCGAGCCCGGGGGCCTTCTTCGCCGAAACTGATCAGATCGCCGGGCGAAAGCTCCTTCTCCTGGACACGTTCGCCGTTGACATAGGTTCCGTTGGTGCTCTGCATGTCCTGCAGAAGCATACGTTGCGGCGAATTGTAGATCACTGCATGGAATGAGGAAACATGGCCTTCCCCCGCCAGAGTTATGGCGTTACCGGTTTTCCGTCCGACGGGAACCGCTCCGGGCGAAATCTGAAACCTTCGCCCTTTTTCTCTTCCGTGTTCAATCTCTATGTAATAGTAGGTCATGATAAACTATCCTGTACCGGCATTTCCTCTGTGATCTGGAATTACCCCGTTGTTCATTCAGCGAGTTTTCTCCAAAAACAGTTGTGAGATACGCGTATCGCGATTTTCATTCCAGGCCTCCCAGCCCCCTTCGATCACATTCGTCACTGAAAGCAGGTCGGAGACACGACCAAGTTCGTCTATCGTAAGTCGCTGGTTGGAGCGAACCGTTTTTGTCCAGTTTTCATTTGTTCTTTCCGCGGCGGCTTTTTCTCCGGCATTTGCGAAAGCAATGGTTTTTGCGGGAGTTCTCCCGGCCCCTGCAACGGAAACCGTTCCCTTATAGACCCGCAACTCAGTTTCTCCCGCACTCTTCACCACAGCATCGTAGACGGTTCCGTGAACTCTGGCGACCGCGGAGGGTAGTTTTAGCTGGAATCGCCCCGCGCTGTTGCTGAATTCTTTCACTTTGGTCCACACGCTCCCGCCGGCAAGTTGGATTGAGGAAGTCTCGTGAGACTGCTTTTTGTTTCGAAAACTATCAATGCGAATTCGCGAGTTGCCGTCCATGCGAACCACAATCTCCCTGTTCATTATTAATTCAACTCGTCCCCTCCTCGTTGTCTCGATGACATCTCCGGGGTAGACTATTGTATTTGAGCGTAACCTGGAGTTGGCCCGGTCTGCCCCGGGAAAAAGAAATGCCTCCCCCTCAACGTAAGTAACAACGCCCTGCACTGTGGTTGTGTTCCTCACAAAAAGTTTCGTTGGGCCGGATTCCGCATTTGATGCTTCACGCGGACGAGGGATTTTGAGAGTCGTACCGGATCTCAACTCATCCAGGTTCTCGACGTCGGGATTGAGGTTCTGTATCACATCTCTCATGCTTCCACGGAACCGACCATAATAATCGATACAGATCAGGCTTATGGATTCTCCGGAACACACGGTATGAAAGACCACATCGGGAATCCCGACATGGGTACCGGACTGACTTGCTGCCGGGGAAAGGCATACGGGAATCATGAGGAATAAACCCAGTAACTTCTTTTTAATCATAGATATACGTCTCCGACAACATCGAGCAAACCAGAATCTCAACCCGAATTCGACAATCGACTCACGGCATTTCGACTTCACTTCGACATTTCGACATTTCGACTTCTCAATGCAGCGCTCCGCTCACTTCGGCTCCGCTCACTTCGACACCGCAGTGCAGCGCAATACATCGTTCCGCTAGCCCAGGTTTCGCAGTCGAGAACGAGCAGT
>CAYFVL010000309.1:0-6834 GCA_964346405.1 uncultured Fibrobacterota bacterium | reverse complement strand
GTGGACATCACTCCCCGGGATAACCGGCTCGAGATAGAAAAGATTCATCTGGTAAGCCCTCATCAAAGTACGGTGAGGGCAAATATTGGGTATATCCAACCGACGAGCAATGCAAACGGGCCATCGGTATAGTCCGATTTCTTCGGGAACTTGGCGTCCCAGCATGGCGCTGCTGGTTGATAGCTCTTTCGGGAAAAGGGTGGTGGCGTTTGTCTGCTTCACCCCAAGCCCACGAAGGAATGAATCTGGAATGGTTTGAGAAAATAGGCTTGTTTGACCTAGAGGAGAATTACCGGCGTTTAAAACTTGGAGAAACCGCCGTATACCAACAGGTACGTACGGTGGTGTGAGAGGACGATGAGGTTGAGCCTGATAAGACTCACCCTCATCTCCTACTCGATGCGGAATCCGGCATGATGTGGCATATTCACCATCTAGGAATGCCGGACTCCGAATCAGCCTTGGTGAACATAACCCGATTATGTGATACCCCTTTGAGGCGAGATCACAATCATCGTGGCACAATGAGCGTCCGTGAAACCCTGCCTGCTCGTTTCAAAATGATAACTCCTCCCGTTTTGCCGGTTGTAAGTTTTCTTTTGCTTATTCGCCTGCCATTTATCGTATAGGCTTGGTTATTCCCACTACGCAGGGCGCGAAGCCCAACGGCGGAGGCGCTCGCGGAGTTACGGAGTGTACGATTACGATTACGATTACGATTTACTGTCGCGACCTCCTTTTCACCCAAAGCATATACCTCGATTTCACAAATGCGAAGCCATTTATCTTTGGCGGTAAAGCGAACCCTTTCCGCGTTAACGGGATTGAAATAGTAATCCTGAAACATGGTATAGTGGAATGTATCGATTACTCCCGTATCTATTACCGTAGTCCATGATTCGCCATCAGATAATTCTAACTCAAATCTTCTCCGGCCGCTTGTCGTTGAAGCGATACCGACTCCACAGATTTGAGCAGATTCATCGAGTTGCCATTCAACCCATCCTTCGTACTCCCGAGTTTGTTCATTTCTGGTGTTGGTATAGAATTGCTTCGTACAGTCCAATTCTTTGTCAAACGTTTTATGAACGACATCATTGTTGGTATCTGCTATTGCGGATACTATTGGAACAACGGTATTACGCAGATACTGTCCCGGAGGAAACTTTTGCAGTCTGTCGGTCAAATAGAGCTCTTCGATCTCAACACCGCCACTCCTTCCTTCGAGCAGCAGTGTATCGAATCCGGCACGCAGGTAAATCGGTTCGGCGAATTTCTGCCACACAGCTTCGGATGACGGGACAAGGGGACAACGGACGCGGCGCGAGCCGGCCGCCGCCAGATTCTGGCCGCCATAGCATTGACGGCTTAAGAAAAGTGATCCGCTCAACGCCTGCCGTGCTACTTTGACCCACACGGCATAGGGACGGCTATGTCTGGCCGTGACCACAAACTGGGCCAATCCGCGCACCGTGTTCTTGGGAAAATAGTAGGGTTCGAAGCGTACAAACGGCGTATCCAGTTTCAACGCGCCGTTCTCACGTTTCATAGGCGCGTTCACGATGTCGGCATCTGGGGGTGCAAGCTTGATTTCATCCACCGGCCCCACCATATCCGGCGGCGTATCAGATTCGAGATAGTCTTTCCATAATGATTTTTGGGCACCTTCGAGTTCGTAGTATTGATCCCCGCTCCAGGTCTGAGAGCTTTCTTTCCATCCTTCTTTCCCTTTGAACAGCAGGTCCATGGTTCCCACATAACATCGCCGCTCAATATCAGCGGTCCGATCGTCATTCGGAAGCAGGTCAAAGCTTTTAAGCATCGCCTGATGGAGAATATTCAAAGACCATCCGGTTTTTGAATACGGAAGACTCGAACGCAGCCCCTTCGCATCGCCTTGATAGAATTCAAATAGCATTCCTCGTTTGCCGTGGCGCGGATTTTGTTTATCGCTGAGAAGGCGTCTAGTTCCTCCCGGCGGAAGGATGACTGTTGTTTTATCAAACGGGCCGGAAATTGAATCTGTGACATTGTAGAAAAACATCCTGTTGGCGAGTACCGCATACTGCCCAAAGACATCGTCGACGGGAACCCCAAAATGGGAATACGAGTTGCCGCGGATGCCTTTTCCTTCTCCTTCGTCGGGCCACTTCCCGCCATCATTCATGAGCATTTTGAGGAGAGCACGACGGTCCGGATCGTCTTGGGGCGCCCAGATGCTCAGCATGTTTTCCCAACCATAGGTTCGAAACCTGTCCACCCACGTATCGTAGTCAAAATCCATAAATATCTGATTCAGTCGTTCCGGATGCCCATTTTCCGCCTCAAAATACACCGCCGCCGCCATCATGGCGCCGACATAGCCCTCGTGGTGATTCGGGCCGTGGAATTTATGATATCCTTTTCCGGCGATATCCACCAGAAAGTCATTATCATCATCCATTGACCAGCATCCGCCCGCGGCGATAGCTTTCATAAGCCAGTCGCAACGTTCCTGATATCGCTCTTCGGTGTCGTTTCCCAGGGCATCCCAGAGAGCCGGAGTTCGTTTGACAATGGCGAGGGTGTGCGCCAGCCCGGGAATGCGCCATCCTTCCCTGGCCCCTCCTCCGCGCGCCTGAGGCTCAGGGCTCGGTCCGCCTCCTACCGGTTCTCCCGCCAAAACATGACGAACGTGCTCGATTAGACGGTCTTTGACTTCCTCGTACCGGGGATGGTCGGGAAAATCCCGCGCCGCGAGCGCAAGAATGAGAAGCGTTCGAGATTGCCGTCCGTACAAAGCCGGGCGAGTAGAGTAATCCAGGAGATTTTCGTTGAGTGCGTAATCGATCGATTCATCCGAGAATTCGCCATGTACGACAGGCGTGATCGCCAATATTGAAAAACCGGCGATTGCCGCCAAACGTCTGAAGTAGTGTCGTGGTTCCAACCATTTCCTCCTTTACTTCCAAAAGCCTTTGAGCTGAGTCTCGATGCCGTTTGCATTGTGCATGATGTACAGTCCCCTTGCAGAGCGATGATCCGGATGCATCGGAGTACCGGAGCGTTCTCCTCCCGGTACATGATTTGTCGACGGAACAGCTCTTCCTGAAACGGTGTAAAACGTAGTCGGACCATTATGTCTGGTCTCGGATAGCTTCACATCCGATGATTGTCGATGCAGATTGAATGCGCTCACGGGGATGCCCCAAACCGATCCACCTTCGCAACCGGTCGCTGATTTCCACCCTTCCAGATCGGTGAATTCACGCTTGAAGAATCGCGTGCTGATTTCGAAAACATTGGGATTGTCGGGATTGTAGTACCGATTGTTTTCTCCCGTGAATTCGTTCTGATACATTTCGACATAGCCGTCGTGACTCCCGACTTTGTATTTTCTTTCGATAAGATACGACGAATCACCGGTGGCGGTGATTATAGAATTGCGAATCGTAAAATTTTTGACGATAGTAATCGGCTCTTCAGTATCGTCGGTCACCGAAATTTTGGTTGTACGGCTCGGGCTGTTGTAAAATGTTAGTTGGGATACCGTATTGTTACTGAGATTCGAGCTGTCGATCGTGACATTCTGTGCATTGAGCATGAGAAAGCCGGTCCCGACATTGTTTTCGATACGGCAGTTGATGAGATCGATCGGCCCCCATTCGATTTCATGAAACAACCCGCCGTCGCTTTTATTGTTCTTCATCTCGCAATCACGCATTACAATATTCGTCCCATGCACGTCAAAGCGAATACCGAATCCATAATTGCGGTCTGCGGTGATACGTTCATACGTCATGTCATCGCCGGAGGCATCGAATCCGCCGCAGGTATGCAGCACGTAGTCAACCATTTCACCGCGCCAGTTGTTGTCGGATATTTCACAATCCTGCATGAGGCCGTTCTTGCTGCCGCCCCACGACATGCCCATCTGTCCGTTGCGCAGCACGCGCAGACGTCGAATTACGGCTCCGTCCAGATTGTTGAGTCGAAGGCTCTTTCCGCCGTTGTCAATGAAATCGCAATCCTCGATAAGCCAGTCCCTGCACCATCGGTGGTCCCCCGGACGTTTCCAGATCACCGCCGGTTCCCAATGCGTATTGTACCGCGTAGCGAAATGCTTGAAAACCAGATTTCGAATGACAAGATTATCCTTTGCAACCTGAATGGCCAGAGCCGCTTCGGCCCGGCCAACCTCGATCTCTGCACCGGTAAGATTGTCCATGCCTTCGGGCAATCTGACAAAAATTGAGTTTGGATGTTTGTGGTTATCGTAATTGTCTTCTCCGGGTCCCAACTCAGCGACGCCAAACTGCCCGGGTTTGAGAATGTCGTGGCCGGCATATCCCAGATACTCATAGCCGCCTTCGGCATTGGGATTTTCCTCTATCAGCAGTCCGACTTCATTGTAAACCCGGCCTCTGGGATCGGTATAGTTATAGTTTTCGAGAATGGCGGGTTTCAGAACCTTGCCGTTGATGTAGACAATCTCCCTACGATGAAGCAGGATGTGGGGAGGACTATTGTACCCCTCCGAATGAAGCCCCCAATTTGGCGACCAGTCGTGACGATAAATCTTTCTTCCCGCGTCGACCAGCGTCCAGGTCTCCGGTTCCCACCCCTCGCGCTCTGCGCCGTTGATTATGACCTCACCCTTCTCTTCGCCTTCGATCACCAGAAGAGTACTCTTGAACAACTCGTTGTCCGCGACTTTGAGATCCGCATCGCTTGTCTCCCGGTAGACGCCAGGCTTCAGCAGTACCCGTGTCGATACTCCCACCTTTATCTTTTCGGCGGCCTTATTGACCGCTCCCCGAAACGTCAGCAGTGGCTTTGCCGGATCGGCGCCATCATTGCCGTCATCCGCTTGCGCACTCTGCGCATCGACATAGAGCGTGACTGCGATCCCGCTCTCGTCGGGAATGGCTGCGGGTGCATTCATGCCGAAACACATAAGCGCTGCACCTATTGCTTTTGACATGCATGTCATCTTCATACTTTTCCCCTTCATCCTGTGTCATAAAAGATACGTGACGTACTATCTTTACGATATCCGGTTCACGCCGAAACCCCTTCACTTCCGGTATTCAGTATTTCTGTTGTTGCCTGTCGATAGCCAAGCGTTTCGACCTGCATCGCCGATCATGGTAATTGTCGCCAAGGGCCGAAGTATCGGTACGGCTTCTCTTCGGCTGCCCTCACGATGTAAACACCTCGGCTCACCCGAGAGGGATCCACAGTTCCGCCGCTCCCCGCTGGATGCACCCGGCCCGCAAGAGAATACCATCGACCCTGTACCCTGCGATTCACAGGGGAGCCATGTGAAACGGCCTGCTCCGTGAGGCCACGCGGCGCTTCAATCGCGGTCGCCGTCGGCTCTGAATCCCACAATTCAAAATCATCCCACCACACCTTCACGCACTCCTTATTCCCTTTCTCCGGATCGGTAACTACATCAACGATTTCACCGTAGAGCTTGAAGAACCGCATATTCTCCCATACATCACCGGCATCCGAGGTGCGTGCCTGCTCGTCGATTATCCTTTCACCGTCAACCGCAAGCCAGAAGCGACCGTTGTCTGCATCTCCGGCCTTTGCGTAGAACTCCATGGTATGCCAGGTCTCGTACTCGACCTTCTTCTGAGTCAGATAGTGAGTCGCCCCCTCATCCTTGTTCTTTCGGTACGTCCCCCATTTCAAAACCGTATCCCTCACCAGGCGTATCGACAGGGAGTAGCCGTCGTCGTTGAGCGGATTGATACTGAACAAGGCGCACCATATCCGCCAATCCTGATGGTTAACGACTGCCATGTCACTGCCGAATCGTACGCGCATTTTAAGGTACGCTTCACCAAATCGGCAGTTATCCATCCGTGTCTGTACACGCGACCAGTAGCCGCCGGAATGCAATTCAGAATCGTACTGCCAGGTGTAAAACACCTTGTTGTCCGGATTGGCGGGGTCCGTATCGATGTAGGCGCCCAACATCTCAGGATTTGATCCATTTGTTCCATCAACATAGTTCATGCTGTGTTTCCGTCCGTCGGCTTCCAGGTCAACCACCCAATCGTATCCCGTGGTCGAATCATAGCCGCGGATATCCTTGGCACGGGTTCCGGCGTTGTCCATTGTCGTGTACGTTCCGGGTTCAAATCCGGAAGCGAAGATTTTTTCGCCACATGTCATCGTCATGGAACCCGAAACCGCCAATTGAAAGATCGCGGCAGCGGCCAGGATGTTTCTTTTCATAAGTCACTCCGGTTTAATCAACACGTTTTGCTACCGACTAGCGGCATTCCCTTTCCTTTCGGAGAGACCTCCGCTTCACTCTTACTTCTTGCACAACAAATGCGTTCCCATCTCCCCAAAGACACGATTTCCATTTTTTCGAAATGTCACACATATTTTCACGAAACGGAAAACATCACATTATTCAGGCTTATCGGCGGTCGATACCTCACCGGCCCATAAGTCCAATTCAGAATTTCCTGTCTCGAGGCGAAGATCTTCTCGGATCGTACCGAGACGGAGGTGAAAGCGCAAATCGTCGCCCATAGTATCACGCTATTCCTACCGGATCTAATCATCTCAATCAGCAGTTTGCACTTTTTTCGTCTACTCTTCATACCCACTCCTCCTTTAAGCAGCTCAACCGAGTTTTCGTTCGAAAGTAAATCATCTCACTCCCATTTACCGATGCGTCCAAACACCATTCTTCGACGACCGGCTTCCTCCCAACTCAATTGATACAGGTACAAGCCGGCTCCTGGGGCTTTCATCCAAGTGCCGGCAGTAGTCCCGCTGGAAATGACAACTTCAGACAGACGTCTTCCCCGTGTGTCCAATATAATC
>CAYFVL010000308.1:0-6852 GCA_964346405.1 uncultured Fibrobacterota bacterium | reverse complement strand
GCAGCTCCGTCCCCCGACCCCCGACAACCCCCGACATGCAGCTCCGTCCCCCCAACCCCCGTTCACTGCAGTGAACACAAATCGGTGGTACAATTAACACTCGGGGCTCCTGAATCTGTATCTTGTTCTCTGTACCGGGCAAAGGAAAATGAATGCCGAACCTCTTCGACCCCCGACAACCCCCGACATGCAGCTCCGTCCCCCCAACCCCCGTTCACTGCAGTGAACACAAATCGGTGGTACAATTAACACTCGGGGCTCCTGAATCTGTATCTTGTTCTCTGTACCGGGCAAAGGAAAATGAATGCCGAACCTCTTCGAATACAACGACTACCGAGAATACCTCAGAGAGTACTATGAGGAACAGAAACGCCGAAAACCGGGGTTTTCTTACCGCTGGTTCTCTCAGCAGGCCGGCATTAATTCCTCCGCATTCCTCTATTACGTCATTACCGGAAGACGAAATCTTACCAAAAGCAGCACGGCAAAAATCTCACGGGCAATCGGTCACGATCGCGCCGAAGCCGAATACTTTGAGATGCTGGTCTTTTTTAATCAGGCCCGAACCGTTACGGAAAAAAGCACCTACTACGGCCGAATCGTTGAGCTTCGTCGACCGCTGGATATTCCCCGAATCGGGGAAGAGCGATATGAATACTACAGCGCGTGGTATCACAGTGTCATTCGCGAACTGGTGACCATTGTCGATTTCAGGGACGATTTCGCCGCTCTCGGCCGCTTTCTGGTCCCACCCATTTCTGCGGCAAAAGCAAAAGCATCCATCGCACTTCTGGAACGACTGGGTTTCCTTGAACTGATGTCCGATGGAACCTATGAACAGACGGATCAAGTGATCGCCGCGGGTACGAAAAATCCTGTACAAGCGTTCGTTCTGGAGAAATTTCAACTGGAGATGCTGACGCTTGCCGGGCAGTCATACGACAGAATACCCCGGCCCGAACGGTTCAGCTCATCAACGACTTTCAGTATATCCGCTCCCACTTATGAACTGTTCAAAATGAGAACCCGTGAGTTTCGACGAGAGTTGATGGAGATCGCCCGCCTGGATACGTCCATGGACCGAGCCTATCAGCTCACGATCAATCTGTTTCCTCTCAGCCGTCGACGGGAGGACTCGGAACAATGAAAACTGTTTATCTGCCGATTGCCCTGATACTCGTGATCCTCGCCCAGTGTTCGGGTCCTACGGAGACGGCGGGAGGGGCATCGGATACCGAAGTGGGGAGAATTGCGGGAACGGCACGCAACGCCCATGGTGAGATCCTTCCCCATGCCGCAATAGACCTTTTTCGCAGCGATACCGGGGGATCGACCGGGGAAGCACCCGTACGATCTACCTCGGCCGATACTGAAGGAAAATTTGCATTCGAACGAATCCCATTCGGCACATATCGGCTTCAGGGCATCTCCCAGGACTCTTCCCACGTGTTCGTCAGTCCGGGTATACAACTCAGTACAGGCACAAAAGAGCATACCATCGAAGTAAAAATGGAGACCGGCGGGGCGGTGTACGGGCTCTTCACTCCAGGATTTGTATATCCCCGCGAAATCCGGTGCCTGAACACGGCCTTTCGCGCTTCGGTTCAAGCCGACCATTCATTCTCATTCCCTCTGCTCCCGGAGGGTAACGTCTTGCTGGTGACGATTGTCGTTGATACGGCAACAGGATCTCGTGCGGCCATAGCAGTTGATACCGTCTATAATAATCCGGGCATGACGGATACACTATCGAAATTTCCATCTCCTATTCCGCTTCTCCAGGGAGACAGCCTGGTTGTCTCCGACTTTGAAAACGCTTCTCTTCGGACTCCCTTTGCAACGAACTGGATTCAACATACGAAGGGAAATGCAGGCACGATAAGGATTGATTCATTGGGAGCCGAACAGAGCACTGGCGCTCTCTGGGCCGTATGCGCCGCGGCATCCCGCCAATACAGTTTCGGGTTTTCATTCGGTGATACCCTGGCGGGAGTTCCTTTCTGTCAAGACCTCACCGGACTGTCCGGCGTTTCATTTTTGACACGAAGCACCGGGGCGCGGCTTCGTGTATTCTTGCAGACTCCCCTCTCGACAGACATTTCCGTTGTCACCATCGACCAGGTACCCGAGCAGTGGACTCGCTTCACCGTGTACAGACATGATTTTGATCTATCCGACCGTCCGGGAGTTCTTGAAGCGATCGAAAGTGTACGATTTGAGATAGTGAGTGACAGCGAAGGGAGCACTGGGAGGGTTTGGATTGATGATCCGACGCTATACTTTGACTAATGTAAGTGACGGGGACGGTGGCAGGTTCTTTGTCCGTCAAATCCAAAAACTTCGTCGCCCCGGGCGGGATCGCCGGCTTGGTTAGTAAAGCGAACAAACAAATACTCTTTAAGAGGAGACCGGAATGGCGGGTAGCATGGCTATTTTGAAAAAATCAGGGGCAAAATGGAATTCACGTTTTCTTTCCTTGATGTTGTATTGTTCATTACTGCCGATCACGGCGTCAAGGGCAGTCGACATCCACGTCAACTGCGAGGCAAAATACCAGAAGATGACCGGAATCGGGGCTCATCTGTACAATTGGTCCGGGTATACCAGAGATTATTATCAGACTGATCGGTTCGTAGACGATTACCTGGTCGATCTGGGCAACTCGATGGTCCGATGTGAACTGCATCCAAATTTCTGCACGGACAGCATGACGAGCTTTGCCGCCATGGAAAACTACGAGAATTTTTCCATGAATCTTGACAAGGACGGCGTCGACGCGGTATTCACGGCCCTCAAGAACCTGTTGGAACGAAATCCGGATTTGAAAGTGATCGGTACAGTCTGGTCGCCGCCGGGATGGATGAAAACGAATGGTAAACAGTGTTGTGGAGGACAACTGAAACCGGAATTCCGCCCTTACTTCGCTCAATACCTTTATCAATACTATAGGTTCCTTGAAGATCGATATGGAATTACACTATATGCGATGAGTCCACAAAATGAACTTCTTTTCTACGAGCCATACAACTCCTGCATATACAGTGGCGAAGAGTATCACGCTGTTGTTAAGGAGATTGGAAGCTATCTCGAAAGTAAGAACTGCCCGGTGAAAATATTTGGTTCGGAAGATATGACTCATTTCACGGGTCGAGTCGTGGATTACATCTCCAGAATCGAGGAAGATCCCGAAACGCGAGACTATTTCGACATTGTCGCTACTCACGGATATTCCGACGGAGTAATCTCGAGTGGCGGAACGCCTGAAGAGAACATGGAATTGTATACGCGCCTGAAGGACTACGGTGTCGAGTTCTGGATGACCGAGACATCGGGAGAAGGTCACCAGTGGGAAGACGGATTATCATTCAACTCAAACGGTACCCCCGCTGAAGGAGCGCTGAATGGTCTTGGGGCGAAAATGCACACGGCACTGGTGTACGGCCATGTTTCCGGATGGACCTACTGGGCCTATTCCGATCCGGAAAGCTATTCTCGTTACAGTTTCGGGCGAGGACCGGAAGACAAAAAATATCGAGTACATAAGCACTACTCGAAGTTCATTCGTCCCGGAGCCTATCGCGTTGCGGCCTCTCCCGACGGTACCGACAACGTCTGGGTTTCCGCGTACCATCATGAAGAGCTTGAAAGGCTGACGATAGTGTTACTAAACATCGGGACGGTCGAGCAAAATGCAAGTGTCCGCATCGCGTACGGAACGTCCGTGAATGCATTTGAGGCTTACCGGACCAGCGAGACGGAAAATTTCGTGCAGTTGACAAATATCGGTGTCAACAGCGCCAAACGGACGGCATCCTTCACCATGCCGCCGCGAAGCATGTTAACGCTGGTTGGAGATGCCAAGATGGAAAACCAGGGGACACCCCCCGAACCCCCAAACATCACGTTTTCGGCCCCAGCATTGAGTTCAAATACCGCAATCCCGGCAACCCTGACTATCGATCGCGATTTTGGGTACTATTCTCTGGACGGCGGCGAGTCGTTTACCCGCTTCGATATGCTCTACGATGAAGGCTCCGTTACACTTCCGATAACGGAAACCACCACGCTCCACTATTATGCGGCCGAAGGCGATATTTCTACTCCGGTTTACACCAAGAATCTTACAATATCGTTGGAACAGGGGGTAGTATATCAACAAGGGAGCGATGGGACGGTGGAAATAGAGGCTGAAGGATACTTCCGCAAGGAAAACGGGACGGGTGAATTTGCCGACTACTCCTGGGAGCCGCAAACCGGCCCTCTTTCCTCGCTGGGCATGCAGGCTCTTCCCGACAATGACGTTATGGATGCGGGAGACGCGGGTCCCGTTCTCCACTATAAAATCAATTTCTCCAAAACCGGCAGGCATTATCTCTGGACTCGGGGAAGCGGCCCGCGCCTGACAGCGGGGGGCAACCATTGGCACAATTCCACAATTTACTTTGGGTTAGACGCCAATTATCAGGGGCACCAGAAGCACAAATATCAACTGGACAAAAACGGAATCACCAACGAAAACACACTTCCATACGACTATATGACCTGGAACAATGATGTGATCACGATCGATGAAGCCGGCGAACACAGTATAGAAATCCGGATGCGGGCCGACGGTGTTCGATTCGACAAATTTGTGGTCACCTCCGATTCGACATATCGCCCGTCGACTTACGAGGAACCGGCCGCCACACCGAAAAACCTGAGAGTCGTTGCATCGGGCCTGGACTCGATCGCTCTGACCTGGGAGCCGGGGGAACGGGCCTACGCGTATGATCTGTATTATCGAAAAGCCGGTGAAGACTGGTCACGAAAACGGGCGCGGGAATGCGAAAGCACGAATTCCGTTTTTCGAAAGTATGATGGTGAACCGTTTCTTGTCGGAGGGGTGTGTGAGTTCAAAGTGAGATCGATACACCCACAAGGTCACAGTGATTTCACCGACAGCGTATCCGTCTCGATGTCGCCGGCCGGCTATGGGGGATTTCTTGGATTCGAAAATGCAGACATGAAAAGCTACCCGATACCTTCGGACGGTGATTTCATTAGCGGCGGGTATAAATGGTCATACACGAGGTGCTCGGCCGAACTCAGCTCGCTGGGGAGCACTGTTGGAAAATTCGATCGCGCCTGTGTAATGTACGGTCACGGTTCATCCGTCAAATCGTCTCCTATTCCCGGAGGCATTGGTTCGCTCAGTTTCACCATTGGCCGTCACGGATATCCGTCGGGCGGACAATTTGTGGTAAAGGCGAACGGTATCGAAATCGCGCGAACACACCAATTGGACTGGAGTAACTATGAGATCTTTCGGTATGACTTTCCGGGAATAAACATAGAAGGTGATGTTGAGTTCGAAATTCTCGATATCACACCTAAAGACGGTAACAAATCTCGCGGAAGCATCGATGATTTCGCGTGGACCGCGTACGAAGGAGGAAACGTGCCCGAAGCCCCTGAAGGTATAGCGGCCCGGGCGAACGAACGTGGGGTAGAGATTACCTGGAATCCGGTGCCGGGCGCTACCAAATACAGAATATTCCGCCTTGGCGACTATCCTGAGCACATTTATCAGCTCGGTGCTCCACAACCGAAAATGTCGTTTTTCGATGTTTCGGCCAAGTCGGGAATGAATGCCTATCGGGTGACCGCTTTGAATGACAATGGAGAGGGCGGATTCAGCGATTCCGCTTCGGCTACCGTAATGAATGGCCTTCGGGCATGGTATTTCTCGGACACCAATCTGAAAGGATACCGGTTCGACCGCATCGATCCCAATGTTGACCTGTCCTGGATGTCTTCGGACGGTGATTCGGTGTTTGAATCCGACGGCTTCAGCGCTCGGTGGGAAGGACATCTGAAAACCGTAAGAAAAGGAGTCTATTTATTGACCCTGTCCGTTTCGGGAGGAGTACGATTCTGGATCGATGATTCACTGCTTATCGATAGTTGGGATTCTCAGGGCGAGGTTGAGTTGGCGGATTCCATTACTCTTAACAATACGGTGCCGGTGCGCATTGAATATACGACCACGGCACCACAACCACACATACAACTCACCTGGAAAAATCACCCCGACTGGGGCGGCAACTGGAGTGAGACGGAAATAATCCCACAGGACAGTTTAGTCGCGTCCCCGGGTGGATACGAAGTTGTGGCGGAACCACTCGTCCGGCGCACCCCGGCCCCCATACGGAAGCTCTCCGTCACCACCGGGATTCACGAATTGACACTTGGGATTCCGAGTGAACAGCACTACCGATTCCGGATATACAATCCGGCCGGCCGTGCCGTTCTGACCGGAAAGGGAGAGCGGGGCGGAATTCACATCGTACCTCTCGGCAAGCTTCCGTCGGGGCTTTATCTCGTACATGTCGCAACTGGAAAGGAAGCCGTAACCCGTTCATTCTTCCGTTTCAGGTAGATGCTTGCGGTCCATGGGGGAGCGGGTCAAGGTGGTCGGGAGGAATGGTCTTCCCGACCATTGTCGTCTCCTATCGGGGAAATGTCATCTGCCGCACATCTACTCCTTCGATCGCTTTCATCGCAGAGACAAAATTATTGACGGTCTCGGTCGCGCCCACCATTTCCACCAGAAGAAGACCATTCGAGGAACAGTATCCGTCGGAAACTTCGTGGAGACCGATCCGTGTCTTGATACTGCAGCCGTACTCGGTGAGTACCCCTTGTACCGACGGAACATGGGTGACGCGATCGGTAATGTGAATACCGACTATAAAGTAAGCATTTTCGACAGCGGACATTCATTCCTCCTTGGAAATTTATAGTTTCAGGGCTGATATTCAAAATACACTAGCCCAAGTTTCGCAGTCGAGAGCGAGCATTATGCGTAAG
>CAYFVL010000307.1:0-6858 GCA_964346405.1 uncultured Fibrobacterota bacterium | reverse complement strand
GGCGATGTCCCGAGCGGAGCGTTGTGTTGAGCGAAGCGCTGCATTGAGCGAAGTCGAAATGTCGAAATGCCGAGGGATAGAGCGACAGCTTACGCAAAATGCCGTGAGTCGATTGTCGAAGTCGGGTCAATTTAACAGACTGTTCGCGCCTATGTTGGAAAAATACCGATCAGGCTTCGCATCCTTTCTTCGACCGTTTGTGCGCCTTCTTGCCCGGTTGCACATCCACCCGAATGTGGTTACGGTTGCGGGGACTCTCGTATTTGCGGGGGCGGGCTATGCCGCAGCCCTGGGATATTGGTGGTGGTCGGTGCCTATCGGGCTTATTGGTGCGGGGTTCGATGGGGTCGATGGGGTTCTGGCGCGGGAGCATGGGAAAAAATCGGTGTTCGGCGGAATCCTGGACTCGGTGTGTGACCGGTTCACGGAGGTTTTCTGGCTTTCCGGCATATTGGTGTATTATCTTCGGACGACCCCTGCCGACTGGATACCGGTCGCTCTGGTCCTCGTGGTCATAACCGGTTCTCTTACAATCAGTTATATAAAAGCCAGGGCCGAAGCGGCCGGGGTTGAGTGCAAGGGTGGAATCATGCAACGCCCCGAACGACTCATAATTCTTGCCCTGCTCCTCCTCACCGGCCCGGCTATCATGCTTTGGGGACTCGGCATTCTCGGAGCACTATCGTACTTCACGGTATTTGAGCGGATTTTCATTGCGTATCGCAATGCGAAGACGGCAATGGTCATAGACAGCGCCGATTCCAATCAAGAAACCCCTGTATTGAGCAGAAAGGCCGGTATACGAGAGCCGGCCGAATGACAAATCCATCAGAAATACTCGCTCTCGACTGCGAACCTTGGGCTAAAGCAAGACAGAATAGCCCACGTATGGATTCTCTGTTCTGGAGAAAACCGCCCGGGGCTGAACCTATTACCAGGATAATGTCCTGATTTGCCCCTTCCCGTTCGCACGTTTTTTCAATAAAACACACTGCCCGGCCCAATTACGACCATTTTGGACAGCATACCCGAACGATACGGCCCTGCCGCGAAGATCCCATATCCGGAAAGCCTGAACTCTATCCCGACTGCACTTCCCCAGCCGGGAGTATTCCGGTGTCCGTTTCGCGTCGTTTGCACAATCTTGAGTATTTCGCCAGGTGGGGTTACTTCCAAAGGTGGTATTACCGGTTATCCATTGCTCTATCCGCGGATCCGGATCGCAGATTTTATTACTGTCGACAAACAGACCCATTTCGATATGAACAAGCCCCTCCTCATCTTGAAATGACGCACCAAGTTGCAGCTTGACAATGCTGTCGGGAAGCGCCGTAAGTTCATTGTAACTCACATCCAGAATTTTGAGTGCCGGCAATTTCCACAGTTCCGCATCCAGGTGGGTCAAATCATTATGGCTGAGATCCAATGATAGAAGGGAATCAAGAAGATCAATTTGTGGAATGAGCCGGTAAACTCCACGATTGCTCAAATTCAGCGAAGTTACTCGTCCATGGCTCTCTTCAGCCGAAACGACATCGGCAACATGTATGCTGTCGATATCGTTAGCAAGCAGTAGAAGCGCTACAACGGTTGAGTCGGACTCGTTGATAGATGTCGATTGAGCAAGAGCGGCGAGGCACAGGACGAGAGACAGACTTCGGAATCGCATGAGGCATCCTCCTGGGTTGATATAATTGGGGGCTCAAGATCCTTGGTACAGGAAAATAGAAATGCAAACTCAGGGCTCGCGCAAAAAAACTTCACATTCCCCTTCTTACCGCCCTTTTTGGATAACTCTGGAAAGCTTGGGGATTCACTTGAGTGAAAATAGCCTTTGTGACCTCCATGCACCAAAAATTATTTTCTGTGGTATACTATCGATAGGTGTTCCTTGTTGGGAGTAATAGAAGATGCCAACAATTTCGATGTTTTATGGAATTATAATTTCGATTTTTTATGAGGCGAATGCCCAGCATAACAGACCTCATTTTCATGCTCGTTATCAGGGAAAGAAGGCATCTATTTCGATCGAGGATGGTTCGTTGCTTGCAGGAGATTTGCCACTCAAACAATTAAAAATGGTTCAAGTGTGGGCTGATCTTCATAAAGATGAACTAATGGCTGATTGGGAATTGGCAAATGCTGGGGAAGAACCATTTAGAATCGCTCCATTACAATAGAATACGGGGTATGAAAATGCTTCTTGATGTTATAAAAGTAGATATTGAACAAGATAATAGATTATTGCTTGAGTTTGAGAATGGTGATAAACGAAGATTTGATATGACGCCATACCTTGAAAAAAAACCATTTAACAGATTAAAAGACAATCATCTTTTTAATAAAGTTCATATTGCTTTGGGTACATTAGAGTGGCCCGGTAATATTGATATTGATCCTGAAACATTATGGGAATGTTCCACGCCTGTAACTATGTGAAAATTTTCATGCTCCGAATGGGAATCTCTTTTCCGGCGATAATGAGAAATTATATTCCGGAGACTACAGCCAAGCGCTTCCCGGTGTGAAGGAAAGCATTTACTTTATCGGTTTAGATATGTAGTAAAAAGTATTCACCAGTTCCGAATTACAGTTCCCTATCGCCCTCTCACATCCTCTCAGGAACCGCAATTCCCAAAAGCTCCAGCACCAACTCCAGTTCCGAGAGCACCAGGCCGGCAAGTGACATCCACGAACCCTGTCGCGCGTTATTCTTTTCGTTCAGGATATGGCAATCGCGATAAAACCGGTTGAACTCCTGTGACAAGGCGTAGGCGAAATCACAGAGGTAGTGCGGAAGGTAGCCGTCGGCCGCTTCGTTGAGAATATCGGGGAGCCGTGACAGAATAAGGATCAGGCCGCGTTCGGTGTCCCCGGGTGGTTGAATCGGTCCGGATGAAACACCCCGTTGGGCGGCATTGCGGAGAATCGATTTTATTCGGACGGCGGAGTACAGAAGATAGGGGCCGGTTTTCCCTTCGAATTTTGTGAACTTCTCAATATCGAAAACATAATCGGATGTTCGGTTATTTGACAGGTCGGCAAATTTAAGCGCGGCCAGACCGACTTTCAAAGCGATATCCTCTCGTTCTTCTTCGGAAAATTCTCCTGCCACCCCCGCTTCATCCATGCGCTCCCGCGCCTTTGAAACCACTTGTTCCATGAGATCGCTTAGTTTCATCACTCCGCCGGCCCGCGTCTTGAAAGGTTTGCCGTCGGGACCGTTTACCGTGCCGAATCCCGCGTGACTCATGGAAACATCAACCGAAATGCCGGCCTTCCGCGCCGCCCGAAACACCTGTTCGAAATGAAGGTCCTGCCGTTTGTCGACAATGTACACGATCTCATCGGCGCCAAGCTCTTCGACCCGGTATTGTATGGCCGCCAGGTCGGAGGTGCCATACAGATACCCGCCTCCAGACTTGACAAGCATAAGCGGGGGGATTTCCCGCGTATCGTCGTCACGCGCCACCCGCATCACCCAGGCGCCTTCGCTTTCTTCGGCAATCCCGGCCCGCTCGAGTCCGGTCACGAGCGTGTCCATTCTATCTTTGTAAAAGCTTTCGCCAAGCCACATATCGAACGCGACTCCCAGCCGATCAAAATCTCTTTTAAGCCCCTCGAGCGAAAGCCGCACGAAATGCTTCCACAGCGCCACATACCCGGGGCGTCCCTGTTGCAATTCGGTGGTGGCCCGAAGAGCCTCGGCCATGGCTTCCTGATCCGACTTGCATCGGGCGCTTGCGGTGGGATACATCTCTTCGAGATCGCTCAGACTCACAGGCGATTCGTCGGGATACGTTTCATGGGGTTGGGAATCGAAGTAGGGTAGTTCGGGAGTTCTTAGCCGCAGCTCGCAGATAAGCATGCCCATCTGAGTCCCCCAGTCACCCATGTGGTTGTCGCCGTGAACCGTGGCCCCCAAAAACCGAAACAGTCGTTGAAGAGAATCACCTATAATAGAGGAGCGCAGGTGTCCGACATGCATCGGTTTGGCGACATTTGGTCCACCGAAATCAACGACCACGGTTTTCTCGATGAGTCGCGGTTCACATCCAAGGCGCGGATCATATCTGAGTTCTTCCAGGTGGGCTGATAGAAAATGGTCGGTCAGCGTAATATTTATAAAACCCGGTCCGGCGATGGTCAGATTCTCAACGGCTTCGTTCTTCTCCACCTGCTCGACCAGCGCCTGTGCAATCATGCGCGGATTCTTTTTTGCCTCTTTGGCCGCGGCAAGCGCGCCGTTGCACTGAAACTGCCCCAGGTCGGGACGTTGCGATTCCACGACAATGCCGTATTTTCGATCAATTCCCTGAGCTTCGAACGCATCGGAGAAAACGCCGCTCAGGTATTCCTTCAGAGAAGCCATATGCCATCCTGATTTTCCGGATTTGCGATATCAATGCCGACCAATTCATGCGGACATAAGCCGACGGTGCTGAAGAAAATACAATACGGCGAATTGAAGTCGGCATTCCGGATTTTTCTTTGCGGCAAGAGTCTTTTTCCCCGAGGAAAACTGAAACCCCGATTCTTCTTCGTGAGAACCACGAGTTTCGTCGCACTGGGTCGGAAAGATTCGGGCTTCGAGCTGCTATCGAATCACTCGCCGATCACCATGCGCTTGAGTCCCGAGCCCCCGCTTCCCCTGACAGGTTGTGATATCAGAACCCGCGGAGCCGATACCGACGACCCCTTCCTCCCGGTTACTCGTCGGCCGTGAAGATCATACAGGTGAGCCCTGGTCGATACGGATCTCGATAAACGAATCCCGGCAAGCGAGTGTTCATCGAACAAAACAGACGGATTCGGATCGCGAAGGTCAAAGCACATGATCCCGTCTCGGAGTCGAACAAATGCTCTTCCGTCGGCGAAAGCAGGGATAATACGAGTTATATATCCGTATGCCGGCGGCACATCGAAATTCCAGATAAAATCATAAGAGAGGAAGCGATTAAGTTTTCCGTTCACGGGAGTGGCGTCATGCATAAGTATTCCTCGAGCATTTACATCGCCATTTCCAATCAATACCCCCCAGGTAGCACAGATGTATCCATTGTCGTGCTCTCGGTTAGTTCCCTGAGTGTAATCAGCCGTCGCTTTGACCTCTCCGGTCTGAAGGTCAACGGCAATGAGCTTTTTTGAAGAACTCGAAATCGCGTATACCAAACCCCCGGCAATACTCGGCCGGCTCACAACTCGGCCATAGGCGGAGGATGACTCCCAGAGCTTTATCAAAGTATCGGGAGTTACCGAGTAGCCGACCAGACCCGGACCGTCGTCCGGACCTATCGTGACCAGAACACCTTCGCCCACAGTAGGTGCCAGATAGCTGTGCCCGTGGGTAACGTCCTCACGCCAAAGAATATTTCCCTCGGCAGGCCCAATGCACATAACTTTCTCTTTGTCAGCCGCAACGATATACTCCTCGCCCTCGTGCTCGAAAACCGCGGGCCCATTATCGGAGCCTTGAACGCACTCGGGTACGGCCCAGATCGAATCGCCGGTCAGGGCATCGAGCGCGTGAAGGCCGTTGGTCACCTCGTAGTGATAGGTCCAGCCCGAAGTAGGGCTTGTAGGCCATCCGGCACTCCTGAATTTATGGTACACGTGATCGGTCATCACCATTGCCCCGCCGGCCACAACCGGTTGGCTGCAAAAATCTCTGTTGAAACTGGGCAACTTTTCGGCTTCAATAGATTTAGCTCGAACCTCTTCCATTTCACGTGCGCGAATCCCCATGTCCGATACCCACACCTCTTCTCCGTCTTCGGCATTCAGACAATAGACTTTGCCGGCGGAACCAACGGCATACACGTTTCCATTTTTCACTACCGGGCTCTGTCCCGGTCCACTCTTAGTGAAACCATTCCAGTTAATCCCCGCCTCTTCGTACACTTTTTTCCACAGCGTTTTCCCCGTTTGCGCCTCGATGCAGATAACGATGTCGTCGGCATTGATCAACCATTTCTGTTCGTACCCGGTCTGCTCGTACAGATCTTTGTCTTTCACCGTTCCACTGGGCACGAAATAGTAGAGATACACTTTTCCGTTGGCCAGTACCGGACTGGAGAAAGCTCCACTCCACGCATTCGTATCGGCATTTCCCGTGACCGAAGCAGCTCGAGCATCGGGGATAGTCTCACTTTTCCATACAGGCCTGGCCGACCGAAAACTTGTCACCAGATCGAATTCGCCGGGAGAAGCCGCGCGAGTGTTGTTCGGTCCCAGCGGCGAAGGCCACGATGCCTCCGGCGAGATAAGGTTTTCCGGGAGCGGTTCGATAGGTCCGGTCGGATCTCCCGCGAATATCCCGAGAGCCGAAATCATGCTCAGAATGGCTGGAAACATGGGTGTTCGGGCAATGCGCAGTTTCATTGGAATTCCTTTCCTGGTGATCACGTACATGTCCGGCAGGATGTATACCTCGACGGAAAATGCGTGGTATACAACATACTCATGCCAGGATTCATACTAAAAGGAAATTCATTATCATGTTACGGAGTTGGATAAGACTTGGGAGCGAAACCTGGGTTTAGCTGAAGGCCCGGGTTGGACAATTCCATGCAATCTTCAGCCCTGAAAGGGCGGGACATACCAGCCTGGGCTGAAGGCCCAGGAAGAATAATGCCACGCAATCTTCAGCCCTGAAGGGGCGGGACATATTTGTTTTTGCACGCCGAATCGATTACGCGCACGGGCAAACCTGTTTATGTTGCGCCCCTTCAGGGCTGAGGTTGCGTTTTGCCGGGATTCTACCCAGGCCTTCAGCCTGGGCTGGTATGTCAGAGCCCTTCAGCCCCTATTCGAAAGCGCCATCCCCAGCCCCGAAGGGGCGTCACATCCCAGCCCGGG
>CAYFVL010000306.1:0-6866 GCA_964346405.1 uncultured Fibrobacterota bacterium | reverse complement strand
CCCCGGATACCCCTGCGCTTTTTCTAAGTCAATCTCGCACAAAATCTTACGCATACTGCTCGCTCTCGACTGCGAAACCTGGGTTAAGGCAAATCTTCCATAACAACAATATAGTTCCGATATCAAATTCGAATTAAGATGTGCTTCAATGGTGCTCATTTGCTTAAACCCAAGTTTCGCAGCCGAGAAACCTGGGTTAGAACCATCTCACTCGTATATATATATATATCACAGTATCAAAAACCTGGAGCTTTGCGCACACCTTCTCCGCTAACTTACCGCAAGTCTCCATATCGCTCTGAATTCAGGTATGAAATATTCCTCCTGCGAGCGATGAAAAGAAAAGCAGCCCGATCAACCCATCACACGGTCCAATTACGAATATGCTCACCATGAAATGGTGCGTCAAGCAGACGTGCGTATATCAGTCATATAACCTGTAAACAGTATAGTTCAGGATTCAATAAAGGGGTACAAAGCATGAAAATACCTTCCAGGGCCTTCCAACACATTTTTTCCCGGGTATGCTTTCCGGCAATAATCATGCTTCTTTCGTTTGGCGCCCAAGCACAGACCAGTCCGGACAATACAGTGTGGACACTGAAGCTCGAGAACGCCGCCGAAGACAAGGAAGAACTCCAGGTTTGGATAGAGGTCAGGAACGGCAAACCGCGCACCGGATATGCAACGGCAATGAGTATCTCCCAATGGGTACATGAAATAGATGTTTCCGGACTCGAGTACGCCGATACGAAGCTCACGGGTGAGCTGGGGCTCACCTATTTCCGGGAAGTGACCTATAGAAAGCAGCGAACGTATCGAGGGGACTACACGATCGATTGTTCCGCCGCCGACGGCGGGGAGATTACCGGTTCCTATTCCGGAAGTTTCGACGGCAATAATGCTTCCGGAGGTATTCGCGGCAACCTGCTGAGGTCCGTCCCCACGGCGTCTTCGACAAAACAATTCGATCTGTGGCTGGACGGGGCATTCTCGGAAGACAGAGTCTCACGGCCTTTGCTCCAGGTTACCGTCGAAAACGGAGAAATTCGAGAAACAACGTTCAATCAGGGGTTGTTTCACAAAGGATACGATAATCCGAACTTCACGGTTCGTCTCAACACCGGCGGGCTCGGCGCCTCACAGGACATGCGCTTCCCCGTGTCCGGGCTTTCATTGGAGTTTAAAGACTCCGTTTTCCAGGCGCAGTTTTCTGCTGAAGCTACATTCGATGGTCAAACACAGAGCTACGACTATCAACTCAACGGAGTTGTGGTCGGGGACAGGATAATCGGGACAACGAAAGTCGAGACCGGGGGGCAGTCCTGGGATGGGAGATTCGCGGGAATCTTTGCTCCACCTCCTCCAAATACCGATCCCGAAAACGGTGTGTATACTCTCACGTGCGCGGACATTCTTCCGTTGGGCAACGATTTCCGGCGCGACTGCAACATTCGCGCCGAATCGAAGTCGGGTGCATTCCAATCGGGATACGCACTCGCTCCGATGTACAACCGTCGACGCCACGCGGCAGACGTATCCGGATTGCAGGTAGCGGATTCACGACTGAGCGGATCGATTACAGTGTCGCTCAATTCGGATCCACACATCACCCAGGAACATATCGGCGGCATTGTGGTCACGGTGTCGGGGGATATTGATGAGTTGGGATTCATCTCCGGCGAGTACAACGCCTCGGTGGATGGGAAATCAAGGAGCGGTTATTTGTGGGGACAGATAATCCCTCAAGAAGGAGAGTTCTTCGATATTCAATCGTCTTTGAATGACGGACTATTCGCGGGAACACCCGCTATCGATGATGATCTTGCGGC
Source organism: uncultured Fibrobacterota bacterium (assembly GCA_964346405.1). Classification (GTDB taxonomy): domain Bacteria; phylum Fibrobacterota; class Chitinivibrionia; order Chitinivibrionales; family CAYFVL01; genus CAYFVL01. The sequence continues at coordinate 5,034 of CAYFVL010000306.1, read as the reverse complement.
CGATGCCCGTGCCGAGTACAACACCGCCGTGCGCCCCGGCATACCGGGCAGTCGTCCATTCTGGACCAGTCCGTCTCTGCAGTACACACTTACCGGTCGCGGCGTGAAAAGCGATTCACTCCGAATTCCGTACCTGACCACCCCCCCGGAAGAATTCATCTATGCACCAGCATTTGAATTCCCTCCCGCCGAGGGCGCAGTGCGGTATGGTTATCGGTTGCAGACTTCCGGGGGAGAGCAAATTTCGTTCGAAGATACCGAGTCGTGGACAACCCTTGAGGAACACTGGGATCAGGTGCCGGTCACCGATAGATATCACACCTTGAGAGTAACCGCCTACGACTCCGACAATTCGGTCATTAGCGATACTATTCGTGAACGCAGTTTTATTAAAAAAGCACCGTTCGCAGGCCCCTACCTGCCCGATATCGAGAGTGAAAAACTGCGCCTTCTTTTTTATCTGAGATGGCTGAAAAACCATGTACAGTTTGCATTCTGGCAATCTGAGTTCAATCAATTGCTTTTTAGAGATCAGGGTGGAGCCCACGCCGATCGCAGCTCACAATTCTGCACGGCCGCCATTCAGACGATGCTTCGGCTCAGCAAGCTGACCGATGATCCGCAAGAAGCCGCCTTTGCCCGTCGGATGGCCGAACGAAGCGGATATGCCTTGCTCAGAAGCTCGCGCAACTCGCTGCATTTCGGTGCGACACAGGCCGATCGCCTGACATTCCATCAGTACCTTTGCGGAGTAGCGTATCTCGAGCTTTATGAAGAGACCGGAAATGATATCTGGCGCGATAAGGCCGTGAAGGTAGCGCGGGGCTTGCGAGAGGTTCAGCGGCCCAACGGGACATGGTCGTTCACCGATCTCGAGGGTGTTATGAGTGACGGCAAGCACTCCCATGGAGGTGAAGCAATAGACGAGTTCGATCCATCGGCCGTAGTTTTTTTCCTGGGCAAATTGAGGACCGAACTTGGCACAAATGAATTTACCGATGTTGAAACAAAAGCGTGGAACTGGCTGGAGACACATGCCCTGCATGATTTCTGGTGGCGGTATCAGCCGGGCCACGGTTTAGGGCAGGCGAAATCGGCGCATTCTCCAAAGGAAGCGACATTTCTGGTTCGCTATCTACTCGACTATGCCCCAGTCGAACGACGAGACATTGCCCTGACTGAAGATATCGCCCGGTACTGCGAGGACCGGTTCACACAATGGGATCGAGTGCCCGACCAGTACGCAACTCCACATGTGATAAAAGCGTTTATCGATGGCGCCTCAAGACATCCAAGGGCATCCCGTACCGCCTCGGTGGCACATATGTTCATGCGGCTCTATCAGGAGACGGGAAACGAAATCTGGATGAGCAAAGCCAAAGAGCTGTTCAAATCGATTTACATGCTTCAGAATCCCGTAAACGGCGCACTTGATTCAGATTATGAATACCCGCTCAAAGACCAGATCAAGAACGCGACCTTCGATCCCCGGCTCAAACCCAAGTATTTGATCAACTACTCGTATCCGGCGGTGTACCTCTACGAATACGTCGAGAACTCGGGACCAATCTCGGCGTCGAATCACACCATAAAACATTCAACTATAAACAGACTGGCCGGCATTTCAGTACTCGGTGGAAAGCGGTTGAGAATAGTATTGCCCGAATCAACTCCTCAGATGCTGTACATAGACATTCTAAACGTCAAAGGGCAAACAATTCGCCGTATCGTTCACAACCGCGATACATCGAGACAACCAGATATAGTGTCACGGCTTCCAGCCTCGGGGGTTTACCTGGTACGCATACAATCGAAGACACAGTCTGTGGTTGCCAGAGCCGAGATAGTCAAGTAACTGGTACGATACCGCAACTATTGCACCGTTTCAACAACCGACAGGGTGCTTATAAGGAGAATAGAAGATGATCATCGCCCGCAAAGCCATGGCGATAATGCTGTTTTCATTGTTCGCTTCAGCAACCGCTCAGGACTGGCCAAGTTGGGCGGGACCGTATGCAAATATGCAGGTTGACCAAACAGGGGGAACTGAGTTGACCGACAACCCAGAGGAAATCCGGCGCCTTTGGAAAAGCGAACAATTCATTCTGAATGGACGTGGGCCGGCAAGCCGGTACGGCTGTTGTGCCGGCGACGGCCTCTGTGCCACTCCAAGCGGCGGGGCGGGCAGTCCGATTCATTATGACGGAAAAGTGTATCTCTACTATTTTCAGCCCTCCGGTCCCTACTATGATGAAGAGAAGGTATCGTTTATTCGGCAGAACTGTGACACCTCCGAAATATTGTATCATCCCTGGATCGATTACTGGAAGCTCGACGGAGACGATGTTTTCCTGTGCCTCGACGCGTATACCGGCAAAACCATCTGGAAATCCGTACTGGAGGGAAAAGCCGGCTATTGTTCGGAAGATTTTTCCAAAAACGGATGTGGGGCGTACAATATTACCGGAATGGATGGTAAAGTATACGCCACTAATAACATCGGCCGCGTATACTGCCTCGACGGAGGAAGCGGCGAGGTGCTGTGGGAAAACCATGTAGGCAGCCGGTTCATGGAACTTAGAAGACTGGAAAAAGCGGCTCAGGAAGCCATGAGTTTTACCGAATGCGAAAGTCTCTACGGACGCGGATCCGGATTTATCGAGCATTATAGCACCGTATGAAATCCCCTGGGAAAATTACGTGCCGGGAGAGTGTTTCGTTTATGCCGTGGCTTACAATACCAGGGGCTATGATAACGGTTCGCAGCCGGTTACGGTGACAGTTGCGGCTGATAACTGTGAATCGGCGCCTCAGGCGGTCACGGCGAAATACCCTGGAAACGGAACTGAGGTGCAACGCACGCGGACACCCGTTCTTCAATGGTCGTGGGCGGGCGATGTGCGCAATGTTCCTGCGGGGTATGAGCTTTTCTTTGGCGAAGACAGTCAAAACATGAAAAAAGCGGTCGTGTATGAATCTTTCGGAGACTCATCCTTTCCGATATCTACTCCTCTTGAAACAGGGAAGACCTACTATTGGCGAGTCGATGCGGTGAACAACTGCGGCAAGTCAACCGGGGAGATTACCTCGTTCCATGTCGCAACTCCCGACGGTTTCCGGTATCTGCGAATTCACTTGTTCAAGATCGGTGGTTTGGGCTTTCGTCTCTATTCCGCTCAATGGATTGCGGAAGACAGTGAACTTGTTCCTCAACTCGCCTCCAACGGTGAGCAAGGCGTGGAACTCTCGGCAACTCACAACTATGAGAAAGCCTACTACCTCTACGACGGAGATGGATCGACCGAATGGGGAAGCAACGAGGAATCGTCAAACACCATTGACTTTGGCGCCTCGGCCGAGGTCAATCCGGATCAGATTACTCTAAAGCTCAGTGGCGGCAGCAGAGCACCGGATTCATTGCGATTTGAAGGCTCCTATTCCGGATACGACTGGTACTCTCTGGGTGTGCTCACCGATTTTTCGGAAGACAACCTAACATTTGATCTTGGCGACCCACTCCTGATCGCTCCCCCCACAAATACCACACCAGCCCGAAAGACTCGGGCTGAGTCTTCCCCACGGATTTTCACCTCCGGCGGCCGTATTACCTTTCAGATACCGCGAATTGCGGGAATCGGAAAATGTACGGTCAGAATCTTTGATGCGTTCGGCAGAACGATACTCGCTCGAACCACTTCTGAGACTGCCGGAATTGCGACGGATGTGCTTCCAAACGGCATTTATCTTGTGCGGATCGTGGACGCCGCCGGTATCGCGAGTCGGAAAAGAGTTTGCCTGCACCGATAATCCGCTCCGGGACCGGGATGAACTTCGGCCCTGAGATCGACACTTTGCCGGCGCCGGGACACGTCCGGTACTGTCGCATGCCGGCCCGGTTTACGACCGCGGGTCTTCGGTTCACCGGAGTATTTACCGATGCGATTCCGCGGCCGACCCATTCTCTTTGCAGTAGCTCTCGACATTGACTACGGCTGCGTACCCGGGAGTCTCAGGCTGATGCAGCCACCGACGATGCATCCAGACCCACTGGTCCGGAAAGCGCCGAATTCTTGAAGAAATCACCCCATTCACTTTCTCTATGTTGACCACTAAATCTCTATCGAAATCGCCGGTATCTTCGCGTTCAACGGGTCCGTCGACGAATATGCGATGTGTATTGTCCGCCGTCCGCGCCGTGGTGATTACCACCACGGGAAGGTCCAGCCGCATGGCCAGCCGCATCGGGGCCGAGGGAGTATAGGCAAGTTCGCCCATGAAATGAGCAAAAACCCCTTCGAGATTGGTATCCTGGTCGATCAACGCCCCAAACGCCCGTCCCTCCTTGAGATATTTGATAATCTCACGAGCACTGCCGGTCCGGTGCATGTATTCCACATACGGTCCGCTCCTGATAGAGCGAATCAGCTCATCGAGTCGAGGATCGAAAACTTCCTGCCCGACCGTGAACCCCTTGATACCGTGACGATTGAAATATTGGGGAATAATCTCAAAGCACCCTAAATGGGCGACCATGGCCACGACCCCGCGTCCCTGATTATAACACTCAAAAAAGGTGTCACGGTTTTCCATAGTCACATTACGACGGAATGCCTGATCGCTGCACCGCCAGAAATAGAGAGTATCGAAATAGTCCATTGCAATACTCTGAAAGACCCGACGAGCCGTGGTACGCATCCACGACGCGGGCTCGGTCTCGCCGTATATCCTCCGCAGATTGGCAAGCGCCCGTTCCCGGTCCCGATCGGAAAACCTGTACACCAGCGTACCAATACCGGTGGTGAGCCGCAAACCAAGAGCCCGCGGAATGAGTCGAGACAACCACAACAATAAAAGAACGGTCCCGTAAATGAAATCGTTTCTTCTTTGACGGCGTTTTAGTTTTTTACTCATTCTTATACAAAAATTAGCGAAGCGGTACTCGGGTATCGAGCTTTTTGGCCGCGATTTAGCGAAAAACGCTCGGTTATCCGAGGCGTTTCGAGTCTCGAGTACGAGTACCGGCCCTCCCGGGCC
>CAYFVL010000305.1:0-6879 GCA_964346405.1 uncultured Fibrobacterota bacterium | reverse complement strand
TTCGACTACGCTCACTTCGACACCGCTCAGTGCAGCGCAATACAACGCTCCGCTCACTTCGACACCGCTCAGTGCAGCGCGGTACGGCGGTTCTCGGCTGCGAAACTTGGGCTAGCCTTTTTCGCTGCCTTTAGCTTCTCCGGCGCCTTCCTCCTCCTCTTCTCCTTCGGCGGCGGCTTCTTCAGGCTGGGCCTGTCGCTCAACGGTCACGGTGGCCAGAACTTCATCGGGTGAGTCCTTTATCTCCACCCCTTCTTCCATCGTGATATCACCGACACGAATCGCCTCATTGACGTCGAGATCACTAACATCGATAGAGATCTTTTCCGGTAGTTTTGACGGCAGGCATTCGACAGTCAGGAATTGCACTGTGTGACCGAGAACTCCGCTGCTTTCCTTCACACCTTTGGCAACTCCGGTGATCTCGAGCGGTACCTGAGTCGTGATTTTTTCACCCATTTCGACATGCTGAAAGTCGATATGTATCAGGTGTTCGGGAATGAGAACGTCGTTCTGGATTTCTTTCACGATAGCGATTGAATCCTTTTCCCCGGGCAGCCCGAGATCCATCAGATGCGACGTTTTGCGCGCACGTACGAGTGCTCCGAAATCTTTTGCACTTATCTCAATGGACTTGGTTTCACGATTGTGTCCATAGTACACAGCCGGTATCCATCCCTTTTCGCGTGCCTGGCGAGTGTAGGATTTTCCGGTATCTTCACGCAGTTGTGCCGTGAGTTTAAGGATCTCCAAAACCTGACCTCCTTATATAGAAATTCACCAATATTCAAATATCCGGATGCGTTTCCCGGGGAATCAGCGCCAAACATGAGATTCGGGGCGAATATTTCCGAGAGCTACCGTTCGCCGTGATAGTCTTCAGCTCGTGGATTGCGTACGCATCAAAAAAGAATATGGCTGGGGCGGGAGGGTTCGAACCTCCGAATGCAGGAATCAAAATCCTGTGACTTACCACTTGTCGACGCCCCAGTGCATAGGAAAACCTTCCTAAAATAATATGCGGCATACTGAAAATCCAATGCCTTGATGTGCGGTTTGGACGGGAAACTTTTCTTTGGCAGGGAGTCGTGCATGAATTGTAGACTTTTACCAAAACCAGTCCAGGTTTTGCGGTCGAGGGCGAGCAACAACTTACGTTCCGCGCGTCGGGACCGTGAATCTGTCGGGTTTGGCTGTCTCGCAGAGAGGGCTTCATCCGGTGCGCCAGGATCCCTCGTTGCAACAAATTGGCGCATACAGGTCGTATTCGCCTGTTGGCACGATGAACGAGACTGTTTGCCGGACGGATTTGCGGCAAAGCATTCTGAATCCGACATGCTCCTGACTCTACTATATCTACCGATTTGCAGAACGGCGCTGCGGAAAAACTATATTTTTTGCTTCCTCTGTGGCAAACATAAACCTCGTGAGATGCGGAAAAATGGCTAAGAAGGACCTGATCACTCTCCTTGATTATTCCGGTGTTGAGATTCGGGAGATACTGCGACTTGCCGCGGAACTCAAAGCCGGACGTCTGATCGACACACCGATGCCTTTTAAAGGGCGAACCGGTGTTCTGATATTTGAGAAGCCATCTCTGCGCACCCGAATCACGTTCGAGACCGCGATTTTCGAACTTGGCGGGCATCCGGTCAATCTGGAGGCCGGCATGGTGCAGATGGGAAAACGAGAAACGGTTGAAGATGTCGCACGTAATCTTGAGCGCTGGGTACATCTTTTGGTTGCACGAACCTATAGACACGAAACAGTGCACAAGTTGGCCATGCACAGTCGCGTACCGGTCATCAATGCTCTTACCGATCGATTTCACCCCTGCCAGGCTCTCGCCATGGGTCTGACGCTCCAGGAACGACGGGACATCGATCCGGGAAGAAAAATCGTGTTCGTAGGCGACGGGAATAACGTATGTGCCTCGATTATGGTCCTGGCGGTAAAGTTGGGGCACGATTTTGCTCTTGCGTGTCCTCCCGGATATGAACTCGAAAGCAAGTTGGTTGAGCAATGCCGCGGAATTGCGGCAAAAGAGGGACGATCGGTCACCATTACAAATGACCTGCATGAAGCCGTTAAGGGTGCAACGGTTTTGTATACCGATGTTTGGACCAGTATGGGGCAGGAGCAGGAATCAAACAAGCGCGCAAAAGATTTTTCTGGTTTCCGCGTCGACGACGAGCTGCTTTCACATGCTCCGGCCGACGTGCTTGTTTCTCACTGCCTCCCGGCTCATCGGGGAGAAGAAATCACCAGTGAGGTATTGGATTCAGATAGATCGATGGCATTCGATGAAGCTGAAAACAGGTTGCATGCCCAGAAGGCGGTAATCGTTCACCTTTTGTCCTAGACAAGATGGAGTAACATCATGGCCAACGGACGTACGCCAATCGGAGTCAAAGCCTTTGACGACATGATTCGTGGCGGATTTATCCCCGGATCGGCAAACCTGGTGGAAGGGGCGCCCGGTACGGGGAAAACCACACTAGCCGTAGAGTTTATCTACAACGGGATCGTGAAATACAATGAACCCGGTCTTATAATTACATTCGAGGAATTTCCCCAGCAGTATTACCACGATGCACTGCAACTGGGGTGGGATTTGAAAAAGCTCGAGGAACAGGGGAGTTTGAAAATCATTTTTTCAGATCCTCAAACAACAATGGCGGAATTCGAAAAGCTCGATGGTCAATTCGTGGAGATTGTCGAAGACCTGGGGATAAAGAGGGTTTCGGTCGACAGTATGACACATTTCGAGTCCCTGACGGTCGACGAAGTCGAGCTTCGTGAAATTGAGCGCAAATTCGTCAATTCACTGAAACGCGAGGGCGTAACGAGTATTCTTCTTCGGGAGAACGACAGCCTTCTGGGCCAGGTCAACCAGGTTACGAGCAAGATACCGTTCATTGTCGACACGTATATTCTTCTGCGCTACGTGGAGGTGGACAGTTCCATACAGAAAGCGATGCTGGTTCTCAAAATGCGCGGCAGCGATCATGACAAAGAGATCCGTTGCTTCGGCATAACCGATCATGGAATCGAGGTGGAAGCCAAATTCAGTGGTCGGGAAGGGATTATGAGCGGAATCACCCGTACAACTCCCCAAGATGCATTTGTGAATGTTTTCGGAAAGAAATAGTGGTATGGACCATCCCATCATACTTCCCGCACTGCTTCTTCAGGGTTTTGTACTCTGCTTTTCCTTTTTCAATTTCGTCTCACTATTGATATCAGCATTCTATCACAAAAAGTTCGGACATCCTTCGCCACGGGCCGGGTTTGCCGTGGCGATTGCGTTGGGAGTCGGTTATCTGGTTGTTTCCACGCTGTCGATTGTTGTGCAACACGGATTGCCGTTCATAGAATCGGGATTGCTCCTGGGTTGCGGGCTTGCATCGATGTGGAGTTCCGCGGCACTTTTTTACACGATGAAAAGGATTCGGAAGTAATGATGCCAAGTTCGCTTGCCCTTGTTACACTGGATATTGCCGCGGTAATCATTTTGCTGGTACTTGCCTCCCTGAGCAGGCGACTTGGCGAAGCGCTGAAAGTGCCGCCGGTATATCGAATTTTTTATGCCTCGGCAGTGTTTATCGGTATCTCCGGCTTTCTGCACTTTGCCGGAGCCGTAACCTTCGAACATCCGTTGGTGGTTCCCAGTGTTATCCCGATGAGTCTCTTGTTGGCTTCGGGAGTACTTGGTATTTACGGGTGCCTGAAGTATTGGAAGTGGCTGTTCCCGGAATTTTTCAGAAGGTAGGAGTGCCTTGAATAAGATCCTTGTAGTCGAAGATGAAAAAGACATTGCGGATCTGGTGAAACTGGTGCTTGAAACCGAGGACTTCACGGTGCAGACCGTGCTCGATCCTTTGCAGGCGCTCAGTCGTGCTCATGAGTATAAACCCGATGCCATACTCTTGGATCTGAAAATGCCCAAGAAGGATGGATGGGAGGTGTTCCGGGAATTACGCGGCGATCCCGCCTTTTGTCGGACGCCTGTAGCAATACTTACGGCGAAATCGGAATCCTTTGATGAAATGGTTGGTTTGCACGTAATGAACGCGGATGCGTATATTACGAAACCTTTCGGCAAGCAGGAATTGATCGATAAAACACATGCGCTCCTCAGGAAAAATCCCAAATAAACGGATCCTTGTCGTCGACGACGAGCAAGATGTACTGGATTTTCTAAAAATCTACCTCGGGTCGATCGGGTGGGAAGTCTCCACAGTTGATTCCGCGGGAAGGGCTCTCGCGGAACTCCTGAACAATGACTATTTTCTAGTCCTTACCGACATTGCCATGCCCGACATGGACGGGTACGAATTCGTCACTGCAATGCGGGCGGAGCATATACCTTCCCAGGTTCTCCTCATGACCGGTTTCGGCTACAATCCGAATCACACACTGGTCAAACTGAACAAAACGGCTCGCCATACCTGCCTTTTCAAGCCGTTCGATCGCTCGAAGCTTTCCCAGAGCGTGCAGAAAGCGTTCGATGAGTACCACAAAAGCATGGTCGAATAGTAATCGTTGGTGTTGCTGTCCCTTGTGAATGGGCGCACCTTTCTTTTGGTCAAATCGTGATGTAATTTTTCCAGTGTACTTTCCGATTATTGGCGATGTGTTATTGCCGTATGATTGGATGCACCGGCAAAGCGCGTTGATGCCGTGAGTCGATTGTCGAAGTCGGGTTGAGGCGAACACTGGAAGTATTCAACGGATTATAAAACAGCCTGCGCACCGACAAAAAAGCAAATTCGTCAGATTCCCAAAACCATGGGGACGTGCCGCATAGCTGCGTCGGTTGTCGTGGATCTCGGGACGTAATTGGTCGTCGCTGTTGGCCCGTCGGCAGAATAGATTGAACAGGGATCACATGGAAATAAAAGATATCATCATAAAAGGGGCTCGTGAACACAACCTGAAGAACATCGACGTTCGCATACCTCGCGATAGTCTCACCGTGATGAGCGGGCTATCCGGATCCGGCAAGTCTTCCCTGGCATTTGACACTCTGTACTCGGAAGGGCAACGGCGGTACGTTGAGTCACTGAGTGCTTATGCACGCCAGTTCCTTGGTCTGATGGAAAAACCCGATGTCGATTTTATCGAGGGGTTGTCGCCCGCCATTTCGATAGAACAGAAAACCACCTGGCATAACCCGCGCTCAACCGTGGGGACGATCACCGAAATCCATGACTACCTTCGACTGCTGTTCGCCCGGGTGGGTCGACCCACGTGTTGGCAATGCGGTGAACCGATCGACCGCCAGACCGTACAGGAAATCACCGACAGGATACTGGAATTCCCGGACCGAACTCGGTTTCAGATCCTCTCTCCGGTGGTTCTGGGACGAAAGGGGGAGCACCGAGATCTTCTGGAAAAGCTTCAGAAGGACGGCTACGTCCGGGTCCGAATCGACGGTGAAATCGTCGGGCTGGACGAAGATATCGAGTTGGACAAAAAGAAACGGCATACGGTTGAGGTCGTTGTCGACCGCCTGGTGGTTAACGCCGGCATGGCCAAGCGCCTTACCGACTCCCTCGAGACCGCGTTGAAATTGAGCGGGAACGGCAGTGTAAGAATTGACATTGTCGGGGGAGAGGAACTTCTGTTCTCCGAAGCATTCGCGTGTCCCAACTGTGGAGTGGGGTTTGATGAGCTTTCTCCCCGAATGTTTTCGTTCAATAGCCCTTTTGGCGCTTGTGAAGATTGTACCGGCCTGGGGTATCTGATGGAGATCGATCCGGATCTGGTAGTCCCCGACTCTTCACTGAGCCTCGATGATGGGGCCATTGTGCCGTGGAACGGCTCGGCTACCATGGGAAGCTGGAATCGCCAGATTATGGAAGCCGTATGCGGCCACTACAAGATTTCCATGGATAAGCCGTACGAAAAACTTACGGCGCGCCAGAAGAAGATTTTGCTTCACGGTTCCGGAAACAAAAAGATCCAGATGGAGTGGCGATCAAATAATCGCGAGGGATACGGCAAGTTCAACAGAGAATTCGAGGGCGTTGTCCCGAACCTCCTTCGACGGTACAAAGAAACCTCGTCCGAGGATATCCGTCGATGGATCGAGGCATATATGTCGCAAAGGACATGCCCGGCCTGTGGCGGCGCACGGCTTCGTAAAGAGAGCCTGGCGGTCCTGGTCGGTGAACGGAATGTCGCCGAACTCTCCGGATATTCGATTGAGAAGCTAAAAGATTTTTTTCAGGGGCTCAAACTTTCCTCACGCGAGTTGCAGATCGGTAAGCAAGTGTTAAAAGAGATCAACAGCCGCCTGGATTTTCTTCTCAATGTCGGGTTGTCTTACTTGACACTCAGCAGAGCATCGGCCACACTGTCGGGAGGGGAGGCTCAGCGGATTCGGCTTGCAACACAGATCGGTTCTCAACTTACCGGAGTGACCTACATTCTCGACGAACCAAGTATCGGTCTGCACGCCCGGGACAATGAACGACTGCTGAAAACGCTGATCTCACTACGCGACCTGGGCAATACGGTGGTTGTCATAGAACATGATCGTGAAACAATGGAGGCTGCGGATTATCTGATCGACATCGGGCCGGGCGCCGGTATCCATGGGGGAGAAGTCGTGGCATGCGGAACACCGGCCGAGGTGATCGCGTGCAAAGAATCTCTCACCGGTCAATACCTAAGCGGTGCAAAATCGATTCCGTCTCCGAAAAAACGACGTGCATCATCGGGCAAAAAGATCGTTTTATCCGGGGCAACCGGAAATAACCTGAAGAAAGTACGCGCGGAATTTCCCCTCGGAACACTTACCTGCATTACCGGCGTTTCCGGATCCGGGAAAAGCACTTTAGTCAACCAGACGCTGTATCCGGCTCTCGCCCG
>CAYFVL010000304.1:0-6896 GCA_964346405.1 uncultured Fibrobacterota bacterium | reverse complement strand
TGCCGGTCTCACCATTGGATATCACTTTGGGCGCAATCGTACCCGAGAGAAGGACGTCTTCACCTTTAAGGGTCATAAATGCCTTGTCGTCTTTTATGAACCGTAATCCTTCTGAGTTCAGGTCCTGCTGCGACTGCTTTGTCTTGAATGATCCGGGGGCCCGGAACTTGCCCGATTCGGACAGCGTAAACAGAGCGCCGGTCGTTACGTTCTGAAATTGCAGTGCCTTGTCCTGTGAATAAGTGACCCGGGGCAGGATCAGACACGCCGTAACGCTGAGAAGTATTGCCCCGACAAGCGCATGAATAATACGGTTATTCGAAGAGTCCTTGCTTTTCAAGGGTCGGCTTTGCATGTTCATGTGATCAGTCATTCTGTTCCTCAGGGCCTGAATTCCTGCTTCGACACCCGATTCCCGCCGGCGTCGTAAAGCATCTTTACGCGTGATATCAGTTCAATCCCGGTTCGGTCGTTCAGCGTTGCCGCTTCCGTCCATGCGGCGTCGGCCGGAATGCTCGTATAGAACCTGAATTCGACTGGAAGATTCCGGTAATCGTACAAGATGGCCATCTTTTTGTCGCGATCGTACACAAGTGAGCCGTCGGGGGCGTAAAGGTAGTTTTCATTTCCATTGTGAATGCTTCCTACCCTTGTAAGGCGGCTTGTCTTGATTGTCGCGTTATCCTCATCGGTTCTTGAGCCGTAAGAGTAATCGGTCAGGCTGGTCGTCCCTTCGGCCTTTACCTTGAATCGTCCAATTTCATCATATTCATAGGTGCCGGACAAGGAAATGTCGTTCGTTCCGGGTGACGCATGCTGAACGGCGGTTAGCCGGTTTACGTCGTCATACGTGTATCCCAGTTGTATGGTGCCGTTTCTGTCGGCGGATCGTGAGAACCGCACCGCACCGATATTGCCGTTGTATCTGCCCACGATATTGGAACCGGTCCAGGAAGGGAGGTCATGGTAATACAGATTCTGGATGAAGAAATCGGTATTCGTTTTCAGATCGCTTTTCTCTCCGTCCGGATCACGCTGTCCGACAGCGATCTTTTCAAGTGCATCCCGTGGATCGTGATCATATACAATACTGTGCGAAATAGCACCTGTTTCGCTGTTGAAGTAATCTTTGGCGACAGTTCGTCCCAGTTCATCATGCTGGTATTCAATCGCCGTCTTGCCGTTGAGGGCAATTCTTTTCAAGCGGGCGTCCTTATCGTAGCTGTATTTGCGCACAACCTTTTTTTCGGTATTCTCGACTCCGTCGTAGTAGTGCGTGGATGTCAAAAGCTTGCCCTGATAATCGTCGTATTCGTACGTGACCACCTGGAGTTTTGCGACTTGAGGGAGTTTCTTGTATTTGGTCGCTATGTTTCCCCTTCGGTCATATGAGTAGGCCTCAATTATCACATCGGAACACTCCGAAAGGGGATCGTCTGCGTCTGTTGCCGCTCTCGGGCCGCATTGTTCACCGTAGGCTATAGTGACCACGAGACGGCCGCGCGTGAAATCAAGCTTGTCGAAAGGAGCGGTTCCGCCCGTTGCCGGATCCAGAATATCGGCCAGTTTTTCGCTATGGGGGCGAACAAAGGGGAGGGCATTTTCCGGATTGTCGTAAAAGTGGCGCACCTTCGGGTACTCTGTACTACCATCGGTTTCGCGGACGAATACCTGAGTAGTTCTTTTGTGGGCGTCGTATGTATATCGTAATTCTTCGCCTTCTTCTCTCATTCGGGCATTTACAACCGACATCAGGAGATCATGTTCATACTCATACGTCACCTTGCCGGCATCCGGAGTTTCCTTTTCGGTCATCTGGGAAAGGGTATTGTACTCGTACCTGGTGTCGCCTATTAAATCCCCGGGAGCATTCTCGGTCTTTATGCGATCCATGGCGTCATACCCGTATTCGGCGATGATGGCTTCTTTATCATCTGAACAGCCATTCTGCTTCGGATGGCTCCACGTAGCCCGGGTGTTTCCTCTGACATCACTTATCGATTGCGAGTATTTCCCGTCAGGATCCTTGTTCACGGTCAGGAAGTAGGAGCCCGAGGTTCTTTCGGCGATCCGGGCGCCAACGTCGTCGAGTTTATTGCACGGGATGAAATCCACAGTGCTCGTTGCGGAAGCATACCAGGTTTCGGTTCCGTGTTTGTCAATAGTATACTGAACGCCGGGTGAGCCTGTCTTTTTCACTCGCTGCAACGGATCACTATAATAGGTAATTTCGGAATACGGAGCGTCATCTCGATGCGGGGTTGCTTTGGCGGTGTTTACAAGATCGGTTTCCAGGTATGATTCAACAATGTCGTGCACGAACGGAATAATGGATCTATGGGGCCGTCCGGCATCATCATAGGTCTGGCCGGTGATGATTGATTTACCCGAATAGTCGGGATCGTTGATTTTTACCTGATCCTGAATTCGCCGGCCAAGGCCGTCGGAGTACGAGGTGCCCGTGATTACCACATCATCCGGATGATGGGTCTTTGTGCGCACATAGTTTGGCTCAACAGCGTGCGCCGAGAGTCCGGCGGCGAGTGCGGCCGTCAATGCAATAAGGTGGTTTCGTGTAACTGGTAGCATGAGCGTGTAATTCCCGTGTGGTTTATCGATCCAGTCTGGCTTTGAGTTCGTCGATCTGCTTCTGCTGCTGGATAGTATAGAGTGTCAGTTCTTCGACTTTTTTCAGGAGCGTCATGTTCATTTCCGCCAGGTCCAGGCCATTTTTCTGGATTTCTTCGGCACTTGGGACTTCGGGAAGATGGTTTTTTTCGGTTACGTATTCTTCTACTTCTTGTAGTGAGCGGAGTTTGTAGTCTTTTTTGAAGACGTAGTCGGGGACCTGGGAAATGGTCCATTGATCGATTTTGAGTTTCCCGCTTACATAGACATCACCTTCAAACCAACCGGCATAATTTTTTTTACCACCTGATGCCGAGGCCCATACTCCGTAGTTAATACCCTTCCCGTGGGCAGATGATGTGACGCCAAAGGTTTCCGGATTAGCGTCAGACTTAAGCGGAAATGTGGACAACGCAGTCGCCGAAACCCCGACAGTTTTCCCGTTCTCGGCATTTGCACTATTGATACGAATACCTTCAACAAAATGGTTCGAAGTACTTACATTTATCAGTCCCCCAAAACTCGCCCGTTCATTGTCGGGTTCCAGATTGGCACCTGTTCCATCTATCCATAACCCACCGTCTATGGATAAGCGTTCTTCAATATCCAGGTTACGCGTTCTTAGCTCATTAGTTACTTTTACATCACCTTCAAACCAGCCGGCCCAGTTCACCTGTCCATTCCTGGCAACGGAATGAATGCCGTAGTTGGTGCCCTTTCCTTGAGCGGAGGCTTTTATACCGTAAGATTCGATATTTGGGCTCTGAGAATTTGCGATACCGCTCACCCCAATACTCGAGATTCCAAGATCCCAATCGTTTTGTGCGGACCCGTGTAATCCAATGGTTCGCTCGTAGTTGCTCTTGACCTCACTTGTAACGCCAACATTTGCTTCGGTACCATCAATGGTCATAAGGCCGGGCCCGGTTACATGCAGAGCGCCGCTGTTAATGCGAGTATTCCCCTCAAACCAGCCAGCCCAGTTCTCTTTGCCGTCAGAAGCAGTCGACCATATGCCATAATTGGTCGACTTTCCTTTTGCCTCTGTACGAATACCGGTAGAAGAATAGGCGTAATCGTTTGTGTTCTCGGAAAACACTTTCAAACCAATTAATTTTTCCATCATTTTTCTGTAGTCAATTAGGGCAGCTGTGGTTGTTTCGCCATCTAGTACAATTTTGCCGCCGGTAACGCTTAGTCCATTATCCACAGTTAGTTTGTTCTTGACATCAGCATCCCCCAAAACCCTCAACGAAGGACCCCCGTCTCCCGGCTCGGGAATCTCAAGGGTTGCGGTTTCTTGAGCGAAGGTGGTCGCCATGACAGTCAGTATTCCACAGAGAACGAGTAACGGTTTCATACCGTGCTTCCTTTGAAAAATATTCGGGTGATGTATTGATCGTTCGTAGAAGTTCATGGTTTTCTCTCCAGGAGTATTCGACGATTTTTCTGCTATTTTAGCGCAGCTTATAGGTTATACCGGGTGCCGCGACCGTTATTCCATATTTATAGGTGCCGTCCAGAAATTTCACGTTCAGGGGATCCTGAAAACTGTCTCGGTGCTGTCGAAGCACCGCCGATATGTCGACATCTTCGCCCGAAGAAATCGTGACCTCTTCGGGAGGATCCTGCTTTATCACGACTATATCATCAAGCTCGATATGGTAGTTCTCGTTGTCGCCTGTTCCGGTCTTGTACTCCCAGGAAATCGACCCGATCTCGGAATAGGAGGCGTCCGAATGAGTAAGGTATTCCACCATCTCACCGCTGCCGCTATATGAAACTGCAATTTTCCCCGGATAGGAGAGGGTCACCTTGATTGTCACAAAATCGGCGTCGGGACCGTGAGGGGCCAGAACATGGGTCCAGGCTGAGTCGATTTTTGTGTGTGAGCCGTCGGTTACTCTATATAAGTAGAGATCGGGACTGGTGTGTCGGTCGGCCTCCTGGTTGGGTTTGAAACAGATCCGATATCCCGAACCATTGGGTTTGTCCAGGTAGTAGACATACAGTTTATTGTTTTCACGCCAGGACTTGTTGTATTCGGTAGGGAAGCGAACCTTGAATGATGCACTGATATTCTGGTCTGCTTCGTATGCGACTGCATCAAACGAAGGCGTGGTCAGTTTCGACAGTTCGCCCCAGCCGCCGGGAGAGCTTGTCAGCGATACTTCGGCATCGGAGGCCACAGCCCAATGCGCAATTCCAGTGAATCCGCGGTCGGAAAGCGACTGATCGTCGGAGAAATCCTCCCGAAACAGCTCTGCTCCGAATGTCGTCACCGCAAGAATGGCCAGGAGAGATAAAGCAATTCCGAACCTGCGATGAAAATCTGCATTGTTAACACTGATATTCATATCAACGTACTTCCGTTTGTGTGCGATATGTCAAAACACCTGCCTGTGTTTCAAACATACCCGTGACAATGACGCCGATATTCGACGTCTCGCTAAGTTGCTGTTATTTATGAAAATAGCACTTATTCTCGAAAATTTCTCAGAAAGCACGCAACACAAATAGGGTCGAGTTGCGGACTCTCGGGCGGGGGTGAGTAAGTCAGACGAGCCATTCGGCTGAAATAATCAGATGCCGCCGGTATTTATATAGATCTGCTTGACTCCGATGCTTTGGATGTCAATATGCAACAGATGTTTTCTGATCTTGAGTTGCAAATATAGTATGGGTTATTCTGATTCGCAAGTAATTTTAGAAGGAAAAATGCTTGCTCATCGTTTTCTAATATGGCAGGACAAAATTGTTTCAATGGAAAGGGACAAAATTGTTTGCAGGTTCAGGGAGATTCAATCCCGCAATTCCGGGATTCGAAATCCCAATGGGACGATACTCGTACCCGAGATTCGTAAACGTTCGCAGCACCCCGATGACTTTTACGCATACCGAACCGGAAGGGGAAGACTTTCGATACTGGTGAGCATTTGCCTCGATTCGAGCGTGCAATTCCGATTTCCCGCGAAATCTGTTCTGCAAAGGTAAGTGGAATCAAGTACGCGTACGAGTACCGTTCGGGCTTCGCCCTCACTGAGCAGAAGTTGACGTATGGTAAACGGTATTTCCCGCGCCGGCCCAGGTAGAACCAGTCGAACCTTCCCCCTTCCCCCTTCACCCTTCACCCTTCACCCTTCACCCTTCACCCTTCACCCTTCAACTACACTATATTACCACACTAACCCCCCCCCGGGACAACAACAGAAAGCGAGAACACAACCCCAAATGACCGCCCTTGCTACCGTAATTCCCGTATTCCTGATTGTCGGCCTTGGAGCGCTGCTTCGGAAACTCTCCATTATCCCGTCGGGATTCGGAGCCACGGCTTCTCGGTTGGTGTTCCATGTGGCATTGCCTGTTCTGCTGTTTCAAAAACTCTCCGAAACCCAACGGTTCTCCGAGGGGGCGGTGGAAATACTGGTGATTCTGTTGGTGGGAACGGTTGTTGCCGGGGCTTCCGCATATCCGGTCGCATGGCTGCTTCGACTGCCGAAAAGGACGGTCGGATCTTTCGTTCAGGCATCGTACAGGGGGAATCTCGCGTTCATCGGGTTGCCGATCGTGCTTTCGCTATACGAAAATACCGCTCCTTCGTTACCGGCCGCGGCGGTGATCGCCATGGGGCCGGTGATTGTTCTGTACAACGTTACCGCGGTCCTGGTACTCAGATTCGGAAATCATGGTCGGAGATTTCGACCAAAAGAACTCCTGGTCCAGATTGTAACCAATCCACTGATAATCGGAATCGTGGCCGGGATCATATGGGCCGGCATTGGGATATCACTTCCCGAAGTCCTCGACCAAACCCTGTCAATGCTCGGACGCATAGCCTTACCCCTTGCCCTGCTTTCGGTCGGCACAACACTGGTAGAGACCGGCATGGGTGGACCCATTCGGGTTCCGATCTGGAGTGCCGTGCTCAAACTTGTACTCGCCCCGGCGGCCGGAATAGTTACGGGGCTTCTTATGGGAGTGGACCGCGCGGTCCTCACCGGAGCAGTAATCTTCCTGGCCTGCCCCTCCGCGGTAGCTTCCTACATCCTCGCTCAACAGCTCGGCGGCGATGCCGAAATGAGCGGTGGAGCTGTAGTTGTTAGTACGGTTTTCTCGGTGGGTACTTTGTCTTTGTTTCTGGTTTTGTTTTGACGGGGGGGGGGGGGAGGAGGGGGAGGTGCTCAACCGCCGCGCGGATGCCACCGACCGCCTTCTCGACCTTGCGGAGACCGTGGAGCAGACATCGGGCGGAAAGGTGCAGGATCTCT
>CAYFVL010000303.1:0-7074 GCA_964346405.1 uncultured Fibrobacterota bacterium | reverse complement strand
GCATGATGAAAAAAGCATGGGATTACACTGCTCTCAGAGCGTGGGATTCTACACCACTATGCCAATGGTTTCGACCTGACAATTCACGAACAACGGTTGTCAGAGCCATTGAGATATCACGGGAGCAATCTGGTTTTCGTTAATTCCACGAGTGACCTTTTCCACGAAAATCTGCCATTTGCCTTGATTCGGACAGCCTTTGAGATAATGGCTTCGCTACCCCAGCACACTTTTGCCTTTATGACTAAACGTGCAGAGAGGCTTGCCGAATTCTCGCCACGGCTGCACTGGTCAGCGAATATCTGGGCAGGTCACAGCATTATCAACGGTCTCGAATGGAACGGCTTTCCTCCAATACAAAACGCTTCTCTGGATTTATCGAGTGGGGAGAATAACGACCCTGCCGATATCAGACGATTTCGGGATTTCATTCACAACCAATCCTCTCAACAGTACATTGCCCCTCAGAACACCAACGAAGCAGACTTCGACGATATCGCCGAAATTCGCCGTCGGTCTATCGGGAACCAAGGAAACTGAGGGATTTGCCTTGAATTGAATACACTTACCTTCAATCAGATTTTACAAATACTCACTGAGAGGGGATACTCTCTCGGTGAGGTTGAATCTGCATTGGGTGAGTGGGTCGGCAATATTGTTGAAACGAAAATGGAGGAAAAAAAGATATTAGAAATTATGGGTATGCAGGAATTGATTGAATATTTGAAGCCCTATAAAATCACCCGTAGCACTATTGACAAATGGATCATGAAGACAAAACGAAAACTTTGTGATTTCCCCTTTCATAAGGCAGGTAGGAAACTCCATTTTTACAGGTCGGAGATAGAATTGTGGTTGCGTTCAAAGCGTTAGTTTTTCTACTGCGTCCTGAACACTTTCCCGTGAGAGGTGGGCATAAATCTCAGTCTCCTTGATTGTCTTATGGCGCAGAACTTCTTTAACCTTGTAGAGCGAGACTTCTGCAATAACCAGATGAGAGGCACACGTATGTCGCCACGAGTGCAAGGGGTCTTCGGTCGGAATATTCAATTTTTTATAATGCCTGATTGCGTAGGAAGAAATTTTTGCCTGTGAATACTGGTTTCCAAGCTGGTTGGTGAACAGAAACTTGTTTTCGCCTTTTTCTTTTTCCAGCCCCTTGATTACCTCAAGCGCCGTAGCGTTCAAATGTACCAGAGTTTCACGCTTTGCCTTGTTTCCCTCCCTCACCCGAACAATTATCAGCTTTCGGTCAGCGTTAATATCCGACCACTCCACATTGAGCAGTTCCTGAATTCTCATTCCAGTAAGGTATTGGAGCTTGAACATTGCCTTATACGGCTCTTTTGCCTTGGTTAGAATCTCTTTGACCTGTTCGTGAGTGAAATACCGTGGCGTGCTGGGGGCTGGTTTGGGATTTCGCATATTCACGGTAGGGTCTTCGTTACAGAAAAATTTTTTCCGTGCCCACTGAAAAAAGTTCTTCAGAATCTGCACGTCTTTATAGACGGTGTTCGGTTTCTTCTCATTTGCCTTGATCAGGTGGTTCTGAATGTAATCCCTGATAATGTCCTCGGTCACCTCGGAGAGCTCTGTCAGGTTCTTTTGCTGAGCATAGTCGATAAAATTTCTAATATTGGTTTGCTGCCGATTGATTGTTCCAGCCGATTTTTTACGTATCCCGTCTGAGGAGTGGATTAAAACTTCGTCCCGAAACTCCTCCAGGCATTCCAGCAGTCCTCTTTTTACCTGCAAAACATTGGTTCGGTTGTAGGCATTGACCTCTTGAGGAATGTACTTGGATTTGAGCACCCGTTCAGCGTCAAACTTCTTGGCGCATTTGGTTGAGGCGTAGTGCTCCACACCGTTGTGAATATTTTACCCACCAATATTTAGAGTTTTTACGACGGTATAGCGAAGCCATAGAGATTCCCTTGCTTGGTATCTCTATCATTGTACCCCCGAACCAGAAAAATGTCACTAAAATGTCACTCAGATTACGGAATTTTGCAGAAAACAACGGAAGATTATGGAAGGTGACGGAAAGAGGATTAGCCTTGTAATTCGCTGATTGTGTTGGAGATAGCAACAAAAAAGCCCGTTTGCCTTGGGTAAGGAAAAACGGACTTTTTAATATAGTGGAGGTGAGGGGAGTCGAACCCCTGTCCGAAGTGCAATCCGATCAAGCCGCTACATGCTTAGTTCGCCTTTAAGTCTCGTCTCACCATCCGCCGACGAACAGGCAGACGATGAAACCAGCACCTTTATCTCAATGCATGGCCGGTGCCTCCACGCATCCAGCGTCCTGATTTGATCCCTTAGCCGGCGAACGCCAACCAACTAAGAGACTCGCCACTTTATTAAGCAGCTACTGCGTAAGAATAATCTTCGGCAGTTATTGTTGTACCGGATGATTTACGAGGCCAACCGGTGTCCTCGGCATGCTGCTCGAACTTCACACACATCGTCGAAATCCAGTACACCCCCATATTTAGAATACCAGGCTTTGTCCCGCCCGGCTGGAAGATCAGCCATCGAATTCAGATCTAAAACGGCTCTTGTGTTTGGATTTTCAGGTCACAAAGAGCACCGAATTCACACAAATATAGTTCGTACGCAATCATTGTACCTGTTTTTCCAATTTTATTACGGACCTTGGGGAAATAGTATTGTGCTTTCCCCTTCCGGGATCGACATGCATTTATTGTGCTCATGCGGACTCGCGGATTATGAATTTTGTGGGGAGTTCCTTGTGCTTCATGCCGGTTTCGCGCCCTTCGACCTTGTCGATAATGAGGTTTATGGCGTGATCGCCCATCTCGAGTTTCGGCTGGCGTACCGTTGTCAGCGTAGGCTCTACCACTTCCGCGGCGGGGATGTCGTCGAATCCAACCACCGCAAGTTCGTCCGGAACACGAATTCCCACCTTTTTCGCCTCCTTGATGATTCCGATTGCCACCATATCACCGGCCGGTACGAATACGGCGGAAGGGCGAGGTGAAAGTGACATAATTCGCCGGAAAACATCGATTCCGTCGTCTATGCCGTCGTCCGGGGTTTCGAACACAAGTTCCGGATTGTAGCCCCGGTCGTGCATTCTCAAACCCCGTTTGTAGCCGTTAAGCCGATCTTCGGTCGGAAGATTCTGTTTATGGCAGGTTATGCATGCTATATATTCATGGCCTTTGCGAACCAGGTAGTCGGTTGCCTGGTACGCACCTACTTCATTATTGACGTACACGGAATCCAGGAAATCGCACGTTCTCGCCACCACAATACACGGGCAACTTTCGTCGCGGAAAACCCGCAGTTCTTCATCGGTAACCGACGCACTGATCAATATCGCTCCGTCGATCCGTCGTTCGCGGGCAAGCCGTTGGAACAACTGGGATTCGCTCTCTTTCTGCCCGATAGTATCGAATAACTGTACGGTGTAATCGATATCACGATTTGTACTTTTGATTCCCTGAAGAATGCGAACCACGAACGACGAGGCCAGGTTCGGCACAATTACTCCGATTGCGTTGGCACGGCGGGTTGCCAGGCCACGCGCGATCGCGTTCGGATAGTAATTCAGCTCCTGGGCGATCTTGAGGACCTTCTTTCGGGTCGCATCGGAAATGTTGGGCTTGTTGTTAATAACCATCGACACTGTTGCCGCGGTTACTCCGGCTCGCTCGGCAATGTCCTTCAATGTTACCGGCATACTTTGGCTCCCCACGTTGTTTCTTACTTAATGACAGGAAACTCCGGCGTTGTCCGGAAATCTAAAACTCAAAGCTCACTTCTCCCCCGACAGCTTCGCTTTCAGGATCAAATCTTGGATTCAGTCGAATTTTCTTATGATAATCGTGCAATTGTGCGTCCACAATGGCATCAAAAACGCCATAGAAATAAAAGAAAAAAGAATACCACAAATACATGTTTCGCCGTCGAAGCGCCTCGTCGTACTTGGATCCCCATTGTGATTCATACTGTCCGAGGTTCTCAAAAACACGACCCCCGGCAAACTTCGCCCGCTCCTGGGTAGCAAGGTCCATCAGCCGTTGATAGTTGAATGCCATAAGTCCCAGAGAAAACTGAGTCATTGTAATCATACCCGCCTTGGAATAGGCGCCGTTGTAGATATGTCCAAGCCCCAGACCGGGAATTGCCGACAACCAACCGGCAACCGCGGGGTTTCTCGGTTCGTTGTCCCAGAAATAGTTGCTTGCCCTGAGTGCATCCATAAGATTGAAATAGTAAATACCGACAGCCCAACTAATCGAATGCTGCAACATGTACCTGTTGAGTCGTCGGTCATACTCATCAAGCGCCAGGTTGAGCCGAGCGAAATTCAAGCCCTGTAACCGCGCGGTCCGCTCCGAGGAATCCGGTTCCAAGCTGTCCGATCTCAGGAAATCCGCAAAGTCGCTTTCGAGTGAATCCACCAGGTTTTTATCGAGTTCTACCTGTCTAACATAAAATTCCCGATATTCGATACTACGTCCAATGCTCGTCGCAAGTGCAATTCCTTCGGCCAGGAAAAAGGTCGCACCGCGGAAACGTTCTTCACAGTACCATTGCCCGGCCCCCGGAACCGCGGCCGAGAGGCCGACTGCGATAAACGGATTGCGAATTTCGGGCCGTATCAGGGAATCCTCGACCTCCGCGATTTCCTCGGGCATCTCAATGAAGGATTCATCCTCGGGTGTCACGGTCGTATCACTCTCGACCGAATCGGCAACGACCGTATCGGTGCGCACGGTATCCGCGGGAACACTGGCAGTATCCTGAGCGACTCCTTTCGCGGCGAACACCGGCAACAGGAGTAAGGATAATCGCAGGGCCGGGAAAACGGCGAAATGCCGAAAACAAAGTCTCATTAATCAGGCCTTCAAGCTATTGGGATATCATCGGGTGGCTCGAATTCCTCAGCGTGAACCACCGAGCGTGACAAAACTCGCAGCCCGGGTTTTACAGTCGAGAGCGACCGGTTCTCGACTGCGAAACTTGGGTTAGGCTAAATCTCATTGATATATAGCGGTTTGAATCCCCGATATTTGTCACTCAGATAATTCATGAAAATGGCTTCGGTCCGAACATTCTTTTTAATGTTGATCACCAGTCGGTCCGAGTATAGTCGGGACATGTGCAGTCCGCGGCCGTTTTCATCGAGAAGACCTTCCCCGTGTATGTGGCGGTCTATTCGATAAAGTACCTGCTCCTTGGTGAGCTTGCCGCTGGTGTCGGTTACCGAAACTCCATATTTCTCGGAATCTTTTCCCAGACAGATCTCTACCGCTTCCGACTCCTCCAGAGTGACGTCGGAATGTTTCACATACTTTTCCTGTCCGTGCTCATCGACAGGTGCGTGATACACCGCGTTAGTAATGAGTTCTTCGAGCAGGATTTGCACGAACGGCTGTGGCTGATGAAACTGCGAAATACTGTCTATTATATCTGTCTCGACCTCGTTGATTTCCGCCGAGCCAAGAAGACGATATTCCTTAATCGTCTCGAATTCCTCCTCGAGCATGTATCTATCAAGACCAAAAATCTCTTCCGTCACCAGGTTATACACAATCGCGTTGAATTCATCGAAGTTAAACGGGGTAGATTTCGGGATGATATTTGAGATATCGTTCTCTCGGGCCATCCGAACATAATCATCGATATTGTATGCCGTGATAAGCGCGGTTTTCGTGCCGGGATACTGAGACCTTACACGTGAAACCAGCTCATAGCCCTTCATTCCGGGCATATTGATATCCGATATTACGAGATCTACCTTATTGCCGGCAAGAATGTCGAATGCCTGATCGGCATTTTCCGCCGAGTAGACGAGATACTTGTCTTCGAGTTCTATTTCCAGCATTCCTCGAATAATCGCTTCGTCGTCGACGATGAGTACGGTTCCAATTTTATCGGCCATGCTGTCCTGAAACCCGTAGTTTCGGGAGTGGTAGGGACTGATCGAGGTCGCGATGTTACGGCGCCACGAAGACTCATAACAAAGAAAAGTATACACCTAAATATCATCATAAACAAGGTGGAGAGTCAAGCGATGAAAGGATTTTCAACCGATTAAGTTGATCCGTCTCCGTTCGAATGCCGTCTGAGAAGTACGCAGGTCATGGTAGGCCGAGGCGCGTTCATACCGCTTTGCCGTTTCAGCGTGAGGAGAATAGATTTTCGAGTTCGATATGGTGTTTTTGTCGCTCCCATTGCTTTCCTGTGCTGCTTCCGCCCGGGCGGCAGCTTCCTGTTGTGATGCCTTGGCTGCTACCGAACGATCCTGTCCCGAGGGATTGGCCGGAGCCAGAGCCGCTCGTCGAACCGCCTGCATTTTTCTGATGGTGGCTTCCGGATCCCCCCGAACCGGAGACGTATCGATTGATACCTCTCCGCCCGATGCATACCGTTTGCCGTCGGGTCCGGTTTCGAATTTGAAAGATGCACCGCCCCGCACGTAGTGCCCCCCCGCCGCAACATGGGCCGCCTCATGACTCCGAACCTCTCGATCCTGTTTCTCGAGTCGATCGATCTCTCTCTGTTCCTTTTCGGTAGGCCGGACAGGTGCGGCGCGACCCTGATGTTCCGACATTTTCTCGACGGCCGCATCGGCTCCAGACACCCCGCACTTCGCGCCGGGCGAAATTCTCACCAGGGGGCAAAACCCCGCATATTCTCGCATTCCTACCGAATCAATCATTACACCAGACCTGCGGAAAAAACATACGACCCTGACCTGACTTCGACAATCGACTCCCGGCGCTGAACGGAACACCCGGTCACCTTCCCCTATATTATATATCGACCGCGGACGACATGCCCTTTAGAACCTTTTTTCGATTCTTGCCGGCCCAAGTTTCGCAGTCGAGAAACGCCGTATCGAGTGGTGTCGAAGTGAGCGGAGCGCCGTATTGAGCGGAGCCGAAATGCCGAAATGCCGAGGGGCGATGCCCCGAGCGGAGCGTTGCATTGCGCTGCACTGAGCCGAGTCGAAGTGAGCGATGTCGAAATGCCGAGGCGACGCCCCGAGCGAAGCGTTGCATTGCGCTGCACTGAGCGGTGTCGAAGTGAGCGATGTCG
>CAYFVL010000302.1:0-7185 GCA_964346405.1 uncultured Fibrobacterota bacterium | reverse complement strand
GTTCATCGAGCGGAGTCGAGATGAACTCCCCGTTTCGGGCCGAAAACGGGCACCTCGACTCCGCTCGGTGTCCGTTTTCGAGGGTTTTCGGGCAGACACTAATTAGAACTGATCAAAGGGAATACCTTCGTCGATAAGCATAATTGGTATATCCCGTCTGATCGGATACAGATATGCTTTGTCTTCTCGGAGCAGGCCCGCGTCGATGGGTTCCGTCACCTTTTCTCCGCCACGGTTCGTTACCTCACCCGACTGTATCTGCTTATTGATCTTCTTGATGATGTCACCTTCGATAAATGTCACGTCTTGTTTGGTTTCCGGGCAACACAATATGTCGAGCAGCTCTTTGTCGATCATCGTGAACTCCTTTCGGGAAAATTACATAATTCGCCACGGCCCGGGCTTCGCAGTCACGTACACGGTTCCTTTTCGACCGCAGAGCCTCGGCACAACGAATACTTCCTGGGTGCTGTTCCGCAAATGCTGAGCAATGAGTCGCCTCCGACAACCGGCTTTGATTAAACCGTTAAACATTGGCCGAGGTTGATGGCGGTGAATGGATAAGTATAAATCAGAATCTTCGCCAACGCAAAAAACGTGTCGCCGTATCAGCACGGCTCCTAGTATATTTTGATGGCGGGCGGCTGATTGTGAGTTTTTCGAACGTGGTGCCGCACGATCAGAGTATGGTCTTTCCCACGGTCCAATTTACCAGTTAAACAGAGCGTATAATTTTAGATGCATTTTCTTACCTTCTCAGAGTACTTGAAGCAACTTCCTCCGGACGTCGTTTTTGAGCACCTGTCCGGTGACTTGGGGTCGACACGGCGAATTCTTTCCGCCGGGCTGGTCCGAGAAATTCTGGAAACATTCACACAACCCGAAAAACTCCGGGAACGCTTCGGTTCACTGAGTCCCGATGCCCGGATGCTTTGCAGTTTGGCTTATCTGGCGCAGGAACAGGGCATTGCGATTCAGGACGGGCCGGTTGCGCGGGAGTTGTTCTCTTCGTTTCTCGTGTATCGTGCACATGACGAAGAGGGGAATTCGTTCTGTGTCGGGTTTACCGATTTTTCCGAAAAACTCGGCGATTCAGTTGCCGATGTTTTGTCCGCACTCGCGGTGGATCCAGGGCCGGTGGTATCGGGATCGGCATGGAGATATCGGGCAATCTCCGATTTCACCGTCCTGTGCATACTGGGCGAGCAGGGCGAACTCCGATGCACACAGGCGGGGAATCTGAATCGGACTTCGGCTCGAAGCGTCCATTCTGTTTTGCAGGCCAATACGGGAACTCCCGAGGTTGTCTCCCAGGAGCGTGATCTGGAGGTTATTGTCGACACGTTGCTCTCTTACGGCCGGTTGAAGGGGATTCTATTCAGGGATGCGGGGAGATACAACGTAGAGCGTTCTGAATTTGCGTCATGGCTGAGGATGTCCGCGGCGGATCAACGAAGCGATTTCATAAGAGCAATTCGGAAAACCGGGATTGGACGGCGCGCGGGCATCATGTCGACGCTGGAAACCAGACTGGGGGAAAATCGTTGGATTCCACTCTCGGTGTATCCTTCGGAGGCGATTGGGGAAGCGATAACGGCCACGATCATTGGTCGATATCTCGAATTTCTGGATGTCGCCCGTGACGGAGAAAACGTTTGCTGGCGACCTTCACCGGCAAGAGTGCAGCATAGGTCCCAAAATCAGGCGGATACCAAATACATTACGGTGCTTCCCGATTTTTCCGCGATACTCCCTCGGGAAACGCCTGCCTGGGTGCTTCCGGCATTTGCCAGGGTAGGCCGACTGGTCTCGTACGATTCGATATACAAAGGCGAAATCAGTCGAGAAACCGTCCATAACTCAAGCGCACGGGGAGTCGATGGGGAGGCCATTATATCTCTCCTTCAGGAACGAGACGCGCCTGAAAACGTGGTAATGAGTGTTCGAGAGTGGATTCGGGAGTTTGAAAGGCTTTTCCTATCGCACAGAGCAACAATCATAAGCTCCGACGAAAGAACTACTCGGCAGCTCGAATCGATCGAATCTCTCGAATCTATGCTCATTTCGTATCCGGCTCACCGCGCTTTCATGGTGAAACCCGGACGGGAAGTCGAGGTGGAGCGGATCCTCAAAGAGGCCGGATTTGATCCCCGTCCGTCGAAGGTAAGTTCCGCCGCGGGATTGAATTCAACGCATGCGGGGGAACGCAAAGAGCCGCTTAACCGGACACCGGTTTTTGAACCGGCGCGGATATCGCAGACAGACGATAACGATTCGCGTGCTCAGAGCGGAAAGTATGGAGGGGGCCTGAAGAGGCTGGACATGACGGACACGCGACACGTTATAGAATATGCCGTTCTCATGGGACAGAGAATCCGGTTGGAATACACGGGAAGTCCCGGATTGCCCAAGGGTGAGTACGAGATTGTCCCCAGAGAAATAACACATGGCGCCATACCCGCGGTTGAAGAAATACCTGAAGTTAACCGGGAGCGACGAAAGTTTCTGCTGGATAATATAGACAGAATAGGGGTCGTTAGTACATGAGTTCACATAATTTCGTGCACCTGCATAATCATACCGAATACAGTTTCCTCGATGGAGCGATACGAATCAAGGATCTTGTGAAGCGCACGAAAGAGTGGGGGCTGCCGGCGGTGGCGATTACCGATCACGGCGGCTTGTACGGTGCGGTAGAGTTCTACCAGGCTTGTCTGAAAGAGGGGATTAAGCCGGTTCTGGGTTTTGAGGCATACGTGGCCCCCCGGTCGCGCACCGATCGAAACTCGAGCAAGGACGAGAAGAATTACGATCATCTTATTCTTCTTGCCCGAAACGAAAAGGGCTGGAAAAACCTGATGGCCCTAAGCTCAATCGGGTATATAGAAGGTTTTTATTACAAACCTCGAATCGACATGGAAGTTCTTCGTCGGCATTCCGAAGGACTCATAGGAACTTCGGCGTGTGTGGCCGGAACGATCCCTCGTGCAATTCTCAAAGGAGACATGGAGAAAGCACGCGCTATCACAAGGGATTTTCTTGAGATATTCGGCGAGGGCAACTTCTATTATGAACTGCAGAATCATGGTATCGACGAAGAAATAGTCGCTTTTGACGAAATGATAAAGCTGGGGCGCGAATTCGGAATACCTTTCATTGTTACAAATGACGCACACTACCTCAACCGTGAAGACGCCGTCTCGCATGATGTATTGCTCTGCATGCAAAGCCAGACCACCCTTGATGACCCCAACCGATGGCGATTTACCTCGGATGAAATCTATTATCGTCATCCCGACGAGATGGTGAGTCTTTTCTCCGATATCCCGGAGGCCGCCGCCAATACGGTGGATATCGCCGAACGATGCAGTGTGAAACTGGGTTCGAAACCGATGCTTCCGGTACCCGAGATTCCCGACGGGTTCAAAAACGACGCCAACGAGTATCTTCGGGCGCTCGCCGTAAAGGGGCTGCACGAAAACTATTCTCGTGTGACCCCGGCTCTTGAAGAGAGATTGAATTACGAGCTTGACGTAATCATCTCGATGGGATTTGCGGGATACTTTCTTATCGTTCGAGATTTCGTGCTCGAGGCGGACCGGCAGGGAGTTATGCGGGGTTGTCGAGGATCCGCCGCTGGAAGTCTGGTTGCATACTGCACAGGTATTACCAATGTGGATCCCATTAAGTTCGATCTGATATTTGAGCGGTTTCTGAATCCCGAACGTATCTCGATGCCCGACGCCGATATAGACTTTGCCGATCACGATCGCTACCGGATAATAGAATACGTGGTGGAAAAATACGGCCGAGACGCTGTCTGTCAGATAATCAATTTCGGGCGAATGAAAGCGAAAATGATTGTCAAGGACGTGGCGCGGGTCATGGGATTTCCTGTTGCCGAAGCGAACAAACTCTCTTCAATGGTAAGTGAAAAAACTCTGCGAAAGTCAATTGAGGCCAATGGGGAACTGGCGCGGGCGATAGAGAGTAATCCGCAATACCAGGAGCTGGTAAAACACGCCAAAGTGCTCGAAGGACTTGCCCGACAGCCGGGGATGCATGCCGGAGGGGTCATTATCGCACCGGGTAATGTGGTCGAATGGGCTCCGCTGTACAAAGCCTCAAACAGCGATGTGGGTAACATAATGACGCAGTTCGATATGAACTTCGTCGAAGAGGTCGGGCTGATCAAAATGGACTTTCTGGGGCTTCGGACATTGACGGTTCTTCAGGAAGCCATTCGGCTCATTTCCGAGAACCATAATGTCGAGATTGACCTTTGGGGCTTGAAAGACGGTGACGAGAAAACCTACGAACTTTTTTCAAAAGGTGAGACGACAAACGTCTTCCAGTTTGAATCACAGGGAATGCAGGATTATCTGCGCAAACTCAGGGCTACGCGAATAGAGGACCTTATCGCCATGGCCGCCCTGTATCGGCCCGGCCCGATGAATAACATCGACAGCTTTATTCATCGAAAGCACGGCAAAGAGGAAATCTCGTATCCTCATCCCATGCTGAAGGATGTCCTCGACGTGACCTACGGGATCATTGTTTACCAGGAGCAGGTGATGCGTATCGCCCAGATGATGGGTGGCTTTACGCTGGGTCAGGCGGATATGGTTCGGAAAGCAATGGGTAAGAAGCTTTTCGATAAAATGGAGGAGATGAAAATAAAGTTCCTCGAGGGGGCGGAGAAAAAGAGTATCGAGAAGAAAACCGCGGAGGCGGTATGGGGTTTGATGGCCAAGTTTGCCGAGTACGGGTTCAACAAGGCTCATGCGACCGTGTATGCTCATGTTTCCTATCAGGCCGCGTTTTTGAAATCCCACTATCCTCTGGAATACATGACCGCCGTGCTCACATCGTGGATCGGCAACAAAGATAATTTTCTGGTGGCCCGTAATGAAGCCGAGCGAATGGGCATTAAAGTTCTGCCGCCCGATGTAAACCGGAGCGAGATTAACTGCCGCGTGGATGAGGAGAACATTCGACTGGGATTGGGAGCGATCGCGAATGTGGGGAAAGCCGGCGAATCAATTATCGCCGCACGATCGGAACACGGCGCGTTTAGCACCATATTTCAACTGTGTCGCAGTGTCGACCTTCGATCAGTCAATCGCAAATCTCTGGAGTCGCTCATATTCGCCGGGGCGCTCGACTCGATGCCCGGAACCCGTGCGCAGCTTTTTGAGGCGGTTGAGAAAGCAATCGAGTACGGTTCGAGTTTTCAGAAGGATCGGTTGTCGGGACAGACCGATTTGTTTGCCGCGGCCGACGACGGGAGTTCCGAACCGGGTGTGTCGATTCCCGAACCCGAATTGCCCGACGTACCGCCCTGGTCGTACACGGACCTTCTGGCAAAAGAAAAGGGCGTTCTCAATTTCTATGTAAGCGGGCATCCGCTTGAACATTACCGTGATGAAGTTGAGGGATTCACCTCAATTCGGCTGAGTCAGGTAGATCTCGACAACGTGAAGGACGGGGGGCAGGTTACGGTTGGTGGGCTGGTTACCACTGT
The DNA here is from genome assembly GCA_964346405.1 of uncultured Fibrobacterota bacterium. GTDB lineage: Bacteria > Fibrobacterota > Chitinivibrionia > Chitinivibrionales > CAYFVL01 > CAYFVL01. The sequence goes on along the minus strand of CAYFVL010000302.1, from coordinate 1,661 downwards.
TCGTACCCATATGCAGCGGGATGGCCGGCCGATGGCTTTTCTGGAATTAGAAGACTTTGAAGGGTCGATAGAGCTTCTGGCATTCGGAGACGCTTATGAGGAATTCCGGCATTGTCTTGCCGTGGACGCCATGGTGCTGGTAAAAGGCGTCATAATGAAAGAAGAAGACCGCAAACCGAAAGTCCGGGTAGAGAAAGTACTACCGCTTTCGGAAAGCCGTGAGAAACTCACCCGGAGCGTTCATATACGTATACGAACGCAGGGGCTCGAAGATGATTTTCTCAAGATGGTGCAATCGGAATGCAATGGTGCTTCGGGAAACTGTCGTTTAATTATCCATCTGATTACGCACGAAGATAATGAGTATCGTATTCGCTCCCGGAGTGTTTCCCTCAATGCGGAAAAACCAGTACTTGACGGACTACGAGCGCATTTGGGCAGGGAGAACGTGTGGATAAGCAGGTCGGCGGCATGAATAGAGCAATAACTGTCGTTCGTGGATGGATGTTCGTTGTTTGGGTTATTGTCAGTACTTTCGTGTATTCAATGGGGGTATTCATTACCGTGCCGATATCTCGAACTTTGGCATGGGCTTTCGCCGGTATATGGTGTCGACATCTTCTTGCGGTGGCCGGCGTGAGAGCCAGCATCTCCGGTATGGAGAAAATCGATAATACACAGTCCTACTTTCTGGTAGCTAATCACTCCAGCGCTCTCGATATTCCCGTACTTATGGGGATGTTGCCGCTTCGCCTGCTCTTTATGGCCAAGAAAGAGCTGTTTCGGATCCCGGTATTCGGCTGGGGACTTAAAGCGCTGGGTCATCTGTCGGTCGACCGAAGTAGCGCCCGAAAGGCCCGTCTGTCTATTAGTGCGGCCGCCGAAAGATTAAAGTCCGAAAAGGGCATCGGTATCGTGATTTTTCCGGAAGGGACGCGTAGTTCAACCGGAGAGGTTGCCGATTTCAAGAAGGGAAGTTTTGCCCTGGCGCTCGAAGCGGGCGTCTGCATTCTTCCGGTTTATCTCAAGAATGCACATACGATACTCCCCAAGGGTGCAATATTTCCGGTCCGGGGCAATATAGAGGTGCTTATCGGTGAGCCCATACCGATCAAACCGGGGGAAGTTCGGACCAAAGCTCAACTCGCCGAAGTGGCGCGTAATTCCGTCGTAGCCTTGCGGTGAATCGTATGCGCCCGGGCTGATTCTTCTAACTAGCTAGTGCTTGTCCGAAAAGTCCCTAAAACGGACGCTGAGCCTGTCGAAGCGCCCGTTTTAGGCTGAAATCGCCGGTTTGCTTCATCAATCCGAGCGAAAACAGGACTTTTCGGACAGGCACTAACTAATGATAGCCTGCTCTTCAGTGCAGAATTCCGTGGGGGGAAAACCAGCCGCGGTTGAATGCAGAATCCCCTGAGCGGAAATTACATGAACTCTGTTCCGGCACTGAAATACCGGCCATCATTGCCTCACTGGCTCTGGAATGGGGGTGTCAGTTCTTTCTTGAGCACTTTGGGGTTTTATCTGAAAGCGGGTCGGAATAACACCGGGTTACCACCCGTGCGTCGGAAAAAGGAGGCTGTTCGGCGTGTGTTGAACAGGCCGGAAAGAAGAAGGGGAAGACTGGCGTCTTCCCCTCTTCCTCAGGCTTTCACCTGATA
>CAYFVL010000301.1:0-7196 GCA_964346405.1 uncultured Fibrobacterota bacterium | reverse complement strand
AAGCCAAAGGTCTCTGACCCCGCCCAGAGGACGGGGGTTTCTACATCAAACTAAATGCCGCAAATCTTCAACTATCTTTTGGCTATTCTCACGAAAGAGATTGAAAGCTTCCCGAATGAGCGGTAAACGATCACTCATATATAAGTCATTCAACCGATTTGCCGCCTTCGATTTCTCAGTCCACCATTCTCCCTTGAGGACTAATTCATACGACCTGATCTCGGGGAAGTCCGGCGCGGTTTCGGATAGTTTCCTGAGCAGGCGGTATCTATGTCGAGACCACTGCGGTTCATTGTCCCGAACCCTGGCATATCCCACTTTCTTGTGACCAAGCTCGGCAAGATATTCAAGTGCACGACGAGCGACGATCTCTTCCGAATAGCGACATCGGTATACATGACCGTTTGTCCTCAGCCCTTCCGTACCATCATCATGCCGATCAAACCAGACGATCGGTTTTTTGTGAATCGACAGAAGATCGATCCATTCCTGAATTTCCGGCATTTCGGTGCGCGTGACGGCAAGTATGGCGCCAAGGTATCGGTCGCCCAATCGATGCAGTAATCGTCCCAGTTCATAGGGACCCTGGGGGTATAATCCTGTCGGATCGGTCGGGTTCTTTTCGATTCCGGCCTGTATTATGCGAACGCCGTGCTGATCCGCCAGTCGCTGGAAAACAGTCCCAAAATCGGCTGTCCGCCTCTGGCTGCAGATCGAGGCCCAGGTATAGATCCTGAGCGTTAGAATGATCACGACGCCGGAACCGGCCCCGGGCAGGTTTTTGATCGGCGCCCCCTTGGCATTCTGTGCCGCACTATCTCCGGGGCCTGGTGAACAAACAACTGGAGGGAAAAAATGCAGTCGCGTCAGCAGAAACAGAGGGTCACTTCGCCCTCTTTCACCGTCCCCGGGGCCGCGCGAGGGTCGACCGGAACAGTTCTGAGCGGGCTTTTCGCAGCATTTCTTACCGTCCGCGCTTTCTCGGGAGAAATCCCTCTGAATTTGCCTTCGGCCATAAAAGGAGACTGGACAAAGCAGGACAGCGCCGAGGTGGTTGGGTATCGTACGGCAATTGAACGGATTTCCGCCGAACTTCCCGCGACGAATACACAAACGATATCGCAGAAGCTGTCTTCTCTTTCGGGGGCCGCAAACAGCGACCCGGCTCTCCGGGATCTCTATTACGAGGCCTGCCATTATCGGCGCGAAAACCGGATGCAGCCGTATCGGGATCAGATGAAAGACATCTTGTTTGTCAAACGCGGCGCCTTTATGACCCTGTATTATGGACGCACAATGACCGAGGGTGACGGAGGTGCGGCGCTTTGTCGATTACGAATGTCGGATGTTTATGGTACCGTAGACACACTCATGAGCGTCAGCAATAAGAATGGGGCTATTCGTGATCCGTCGGTATCATATGATGGTAAAAGAATACTGTTTTCCTACAAAAACCGTGATGATGGATATAAGGATTATCAACTGTTCGAGATGGATTTGGAGACCGGGGAATACGGACCGTTCATGAAAGACCCGATAACCCGGGTGGCCGACTACCAGGGCGTCTACCTGCCGAACGGGGATGTTGTATTCACTTCATCGAGAGGGGGAAACATCGTCCCCTGCGACGGCATAAAAGCATCGAACCTTTATATCTGCAGCGGTCGCGGCGATCTGGTGCGACGAGTTGGATTCGACGTAGGCGACGACTTGTATCCTGCCGTACTCAACGACGGAACCATATGTTATACGCGACGGGATTATAATGACCGTACCCAGATATTTACTCACGCTTTGTTCACTATGAATCCCGACGGGACCGGTCAGATTGGATTATACAATACAAACACCTGGTGGCCACCGGCGATAATCCACTTTCTGAAGAAGCGTTTCTTGTCTCGTACACGGATTCTTTTGTAAAAAACGACGATCACCGGGGCACCTTCAACCTGTATTTTATGTTGGCGGACGGAGGTCGGGAGCTACTGGCCCGGGATGATTACAACTCATGTACTCATGCGAAACTGCTGGCTCCACGAGCAAAACCACCGTCCATACCAAGAAAAGCCGATTATACCAAATCGACAGGGGTTTTCTCTATCTCGGACGTATATTTTGGGCAGAGTATGCCGAACGTTCCCCGCGGAGCTGCCGACAAAATCCGGGTCATTGCACTCGACTATCCTCATTATAACACAGAAGGCAGCAGCAGCATACGCCAAGGCAGATTCGGATCCATGAGAACTCCCGTTGCTCGTGCATCGGGAACCTGGACCGCCAAGACGGTTCTGGGCGAAGCCGAGATTCACGAGGACGGATCCGCCAATTTCGAGGTCCCCGCCAGAACTCCCGTCTATTTCCAGGTAATCGATACCACCGGACAAATGATACAGACGATGAGAAGTTGGTCCACCCTGCAACCGGGGGAGACATTTGCCTGTTTCGGATGCCATGAGAGCAGACTCGAATCAACCCCACCTCCGGCAACGCCTCCGCTGGCGATGCTGCAACCGCCTCATGTTCTCGAGAGAAACCGAGGATTCGAGGGAGAGGGATTCAGCTATCTCCAATTCGTTCAACCAATTCTCAATGAACGGTGTATCCGATGTCACGATGACCTTCCGATAGAGTACGATGGACGCGAGAGGAAACAGACCGATACCACCTTTTACCGCATCTACTCAATGGGGATCCATTCGTTACCTTTACCGCATCGTACCTCGGACAAAACTCGTACCGCTTTGAAGTAGTCGATTCAGCGGCTCCTCCGGACGACAGCATTGTTGGGTTTAACTGGAATTTCGGTGACGGCTCGACGGCCGACGGAGCCGTGGTTGAACATCGGTTCAATTCGGACGGCGAAGAATCTACCGTAGAGTGCCATGCACGATCGCGCGACGGAAATTTGACTATTGTCAATAGGAAAATACCTCTGGGAGATCTCCGGCAAGGCGTGTCCGCGCGATACTATGAGCCCTCGACTCTCGATCTGAATGAACTGTTCCTGAGAAAACCATCAGGAGTCACGACAGTTTCCCATTTGGACACGTCGGCGGCTCAACGAAGCACACAATACTCTCTTCGCCTGAATGCGTTTCTTAACCCAAGTTTCGCAGTCGAGAGACGCCGTAGCCTACGCGGAAAGTGCTGGGTTTTTGATTTAGCCATTTTTTTTCGTGTGTCGGTTTGCCGACTGATACGCTCTCGGTGATTGGCCGCTCACCGACCGAAAAACCCGGGAGAAATAAAGTGGATCGCGATAGCCCACCATATGCGCAATTCGTGCTGTCTGGTAATTACTTTCAACCAAGAGCTTCGCCGCTTCATTGATACGAATCCGGGTTACAAGCTCCACGGGTGTGAATGGGAAAACTGCTTTCCAGCGCCTTCTGAACGAAGAGCGCGAAAATGCAAATCGTGATGCAAGTGCATCGATAGCTATATCTTTCGTATAGTTATCCCGGATATACGCCTCAGCCTGGTGGATTCTCAAGTCTTCATCGGTGAGCGGAGTTTCCTTTGAATGGAAAAGGCATTCGAGCAGGATTAATTCGGCGATACGGTCCAATGTGTCAATTGCTCCCGGAAGACCTGGAAATTTCGCTACGTTGCCGAATTCACGCAGCCGGTTGTGAATAATCGTGATTTCGTGGATAGGCCCGTGGGTCGTTTCGCCCGGCTTGAATCCCCACGAGTTTATAAGTTGTGATGTATGAACGGGTTTGAACGAAAAAAATACTTCAGACCATGTTGTGTCGGGGCCGTACGCAATTGTGCAGGGAGGAACTTTTACGAAAAAAGATGGCGCATGAATAGCTATTGTACCGGTGCCGGCCTCAATGTGTCCCGTTCCGTGCAGGATAATTGAAAATGAAACCCAATCGAATCGCTTGCTGATCCAGTTTGGCTTCCGTGGCTCATATCCGAATTTCAGCAGCTGTGGATAATTCTTCAGCTTTCGAGCATATTCGGCAAGATGAAGCCACTTACGAGCGCGGGTGCTATGCATGAAATCCAACTATTTGGTCCTTTTGTCCATGTTTTCGAACCAATGTTCCATCAAGGAACAAGCATATTGATACTAAACAGTGTCTGTCCGAAAACTACCCGGTCATCGAGTTTCGGATTAGCTTCGGGACTCGATGACCGGCTAATTCGACGCTGAAACGGGCATTTTTCCCGATATGCTATCGGGACTCAATGTCCGTTTCAGGGAGTTTTCGGACAGGCACTTAATATAACAAATAGCCGCCGGCAATGAGAATTGAAGACAGGGTCGTTGATCCATGTGGGGTTGTAAGCCGCAATTCGCTTGCCGTCTCCCCGGCCACATGGTGAGCGTTAGCGTAGCTCCTGAAAAGTGATTGTAGTTTTCGAATCCAGACAGCCAATCTGCTGAAGCAGATAACCAGGTACAAACCAAACCGTTGAGGGTGATATGAAAATCGGACATGTATATCAAATATTGTGCAGGCGAAAATCATGTGCCACAGTGCGTCAGCCTTATTGTATTATTGCCATTTTCTTGATTGTCATGGCGTTGGTCGCGCAGGATTTTCAAATAAGCGGCGTTATCGTTGACGCCGGTACCGAAATCCCCATTGAAAATGCAAAGCTAAGGCTTGTCGGTCATGGCATTGCTTATACCGACGCGGATGGTACATTTGAGATAAGAAACGGAGTATCCAATGTGGTGCTGGGAACAAAACGAGAAAACGAAACCACCATGCGGATAAGATCCTATCCGGGTGGCGGCATACGCGTTGTGAGTGATGCGGCGGCAAATGCCAAAGTTACACTTTCGGATCTTCGTGGACGTACTATTGCCGAGACGCTGGAGAAGTCTGATGCCGTCAACTTTGCCTTTGCTTCGAAAGCAATCGGTTTGTATGTTATTCATATTACCGGCCCCGGTATACAAGTGACAAGAAAACTTGTTTCGGCGCCGACGGCAATTGGAATGTCATATAGCGTTTCGGTTCCGGTAATGAGTGAAATTGGCTCCGCGGCCAGAAAAGAAACGAACCCGGGGGAGCTGATTGTCTCGGCTGCGGGATATGCCCTCAAGAATATTTCGCTGCCGACTATAATCGATACTACGCTGTATATTACTTTGGATGCTATTGACGGACCAAGAAAAGTAATCAGCTTGAACGGTGTGTGGGGCCTGCAGGAGGGAGATGAAAATGCGGCGCCGGATTCCTGCACCAGGACCGTTTCGGTTCCGGGAATTGCCAAGAGTGCCGTTCCAGCATTTGCCGATGATCTCGATTTTGTCGAGCAAAGCTGGGAGTATGTCTGGTATCGCAAAACTTTTGTGTTGTCTCATGCCGACTATAGCAGAGCGATTCTATCACTACGTGCCCGGTACAATGCCAAGGTATATCTAAATGGAGTCGAAATCGGCTACGACCATTATTGTACTTACAGCCATGGTGAGTTTGACCTTACCGATGCAATAAATTTCAGCGGTGAAAACGAGCTGGAAGTCCGGGTGGGGGCATGGCAGACTGCATCGTCTCCGTCAAAGGAAACCTCGGCTCATCACTGGCGCACGTCGCGATGCCCGGGGATCTGGGATGATGTCACGCTGGAGCTTTTCAGAAAAGTCCGTATTCGCGATGTCTATGTGCGGCCCGAGTTGCGTGACAACATGGTTATGGCTGAAGTGATCCTGGAAAACTTCAGCGACCAAAATGTTGAGCTTGTCCTGAAAACGGTCATTGTAGATCCAGCCAATGGTTCGACTCACTCCGATGAAAGCTCAAAAGCCGTATCGATCGAACCCGGCGACACCCTTTCGGCCGACATAGCGCTTCTTGTCGATGATATCACGGAATGGACGGCCGGCAAAGAAGGAACGCCAAAAGTCTATGATTTTAGAACCGAATTATTTGCCGGGGTGGATCAAAAAATCGACAGCCTGGCATCACCTTTTGGATACCGTTCAATCGGAATTGAAGAAAAGTATCTTCTCATTAACGGCGTTCCATCATTTCTCAGGGCCGGAAATGTCGTTTTTAACCGCGCCCTTATTGATTGGCCCGAGATTCTTTTCGATGCCGAATGGATACGCAAATTCATGGTATTTCTCAAGGAGTACAACTATAACTTTATACGTAGCCATATTGGGCATATGCCCCAACGGTGGTACGATATTGCCGATGAAGTGGGGATAATGATTCAGGATGAATGGATTTACTTTCACGATTCCGATCCACAGGGCGCCGAGCGCGAAGAGGCGAAAACGGAATGGCGACGATGGATACGGGCGAATTATAACCATCCTAGCATCATTATTTGGGATGAAGAGAACGAAGGCGGGGTGCAACTCAAAGAGCTGGTTGCCGAACTGAAAGCCTTTGATCCCACTCGTCCCTGGGCAAGTGACATGTCGGCCGTGCACTCCTACGAATATGCCGAACAAAAAGGTGTCAATTCATTTTCCAATCCCCCCCACAACAAACCGAAGACCATACTTGAATCGTGCAGATTCTGGCTTGGACAACAAGGAGAGCCGGACGTGAAGGCTGTGAAGAAGATAGATCAGTGGTTTGGCAAAGAGGCCGAACCGACAGTAAAGGAATTGTATCAGTTCCAGGCCGATATGCAGTCCGATGTGGGAGGGTATCACCGCAGTCGACGATTTAGCGGATGGGCGCCTTTTGTGATTATCAGCTCTCATATGAACGGCGGAACCTTTTTCCTCGGAGATATCGGCGACAGCTTGAGTCCGAAGCCCTGCATGTCTGATGTTCTCTTTCATCTCAATGAAAAACTTGGCGCAACAATCGAGATGTACAATTGCATGGAGTGGCAACTATGGGATTCAACCTACACACCCGGTGTCGATTACAAGAAATCGGTATATGTCTGGAACGATTTCTACGAGGCGAAAACGGCTACACTGGTCTGCACCGCATGTGAAGAAAAAACCGGGGAGGTCGTTTCTAAACAGACGTTTAATGTGAACGTGCCTCGTTTGGAAGCGATTGAGCAGGAAGTGACGTTCACCATGCCCGGCCAGGAGTCAATCGCGGTACTGCAATGCGAGTTGCTGCAAAACGGGGAACATGTGGCCTGGAGCCCCGCGCGAAGGCTGCGGGTTCGATAGCCGGCGCAATTCCACGGCATTTGTTGCCAAAAACCGGGTCGGGCCTATGTAATTCGAGCCAAATCATGACATTACGTCACCT
>CAYFVL010000300.1:0-7199 GCA_964346405.1 uncultured Fibrobacterota bacterium | reverse complement strand
CTTCGACACCGCTCAGTGCAGCGCGGCACGGCGGTTCTCGGCTGCGAAACTTGGGTTAATGAAGCTCTATTGACACTCCACCCCTACCGATATATATTTTTCGAATGATTCTCGATTTTGTTCGAAACCAGATGAGCCGACGGGTGTGTGATGAAAGACAAAAACGGTAAAAACACGGGAGAACGGATTCTTTCCGCGGCAAAACCTCTTTTTGAGCGACAGGGCTTGAATAAGACCACAATCGGCGACATCGCTCGAGCAGTCGATATGAAAAAGAGTTCGCTCTACTACTATTTCCCTTCCAAGGAAGCGATCTTCAAAGCCGTGCTTCTGCGCGAAGCCGAGGAGTTTCGATCCCGGATAAATCGAATCATTGAGACCGATGAAGCACCGGGAAGAAAGCTGCGTTCGTATATCGTATCGCGCATGGGATTCCTTAAGGAAATGGCCAATGCGTACCCCGCCTTCAGAGAAGAGTATCGATCGAACTATGCATTCATCGAGGAGATCCGTGAAGATATTGATCGCTACGAAGTGGAGACGGTCGAGAGGATACTTCGTCTCGGCATCGATCGAAACGAATTCTCGGTTGACGATCCTCACCTCACGGCCCTTACAATCGTTACGGCCGCCAAGGGGCTTGAATACGACTGGACTCTGCACAGCAGTCATGACCAGATTGCCCGAAACACCGACACCCTGCTTCAGGTTCTGTATTTCGGAATCTGCGGGAAGGAAACTGAGTAGTGGTTACCTGGGCACGTTTCGTTATTCGGTTTCGTGTGTTCATACTGGTGATAATCGCTGGGATAACGGGCCTGCTTGGCTATGCAATGAGGGATCTCACGATCGATCCCGATGTTATCGGGTATTTTCCCAGCGACGATCCGGCGGTGGAACTCTTCAACCGAATCGGTGACGAGTACGGTGGTACGTCCATGGCGATCATAGCGCTGGAAACCGATGAGATCTTCCGCCGGCAAACCATAGCCGACATCGCGGCGCTTACCGACTCCCTCAAAACCGTTCCCGGTGTAGTCTCGGTTACCAGCCTCGCCGATGTGATTGACATAAGGTCAACCTCCGAGGGCCTCGAAATTGCCCGTCTGATCAACACCGACAATCTACCCGCTGATTCGGTCGAGTTGGCGCAACTCCGTACGTATGCTCTTTCCAAAGACCTTGTGCGTGGCCGAATCCTTTCCGAAGATCACACAACCACGGCTCTGATTGTACGGCTATCACAAGGGATCGATGAAACAGGCGTTGCACGAGAACTACGAACCATGGTTGACAGGCAGGGATATTCCTATTCTTTCTATTTCGGCGGATTTCCGTTTCAGATGCTTCAAATCAGCGAAGTTATCATCGAAGACCTGAGAACACTCATTCCGATAAGCGTAATGGTAGTCATGCTCTGTCTTCTTCTGGGGCTTCGTGGTCTCTGGGGCGTACTGCTTCCGTTGCTTACGGTCCTTGGCGCAACCGTATGGACACTGGGCCTTATGGCGTTTCTGAAAGTACCACTTACCATTCTGAGTGACGTTGTTCCGGTGATACTTATCGCGGTTGGCAGTGCGTACGGTATTCACGTTGTCAATAGATTCCTGGAGATGAGAAGCAAGACGCCCGAGTCGAACGACAACCCGGTACACGCACTGTCCGAAATCGGCGTTTCGGTTTTTCTGGCCGGTTTCACTACTCTCATTGGCTTTCTGTCGTTTGTCTTTGGGTCGTATCTGACTCTTGTGCGCGATTTCGGCATTTTTACCAGCATAGGAATAGCTTGCGCACTGGTATTGGCGCTGTCCTTTGTTCCCGCGGCACTAAGCCTGAATCCCGTACTTAAAAAAATCCGATCTCCACACAAAAGTGCACCACGGTCAGCATCACCATATTGGAACCGTATGGCGCATTTCGTGTTGAAAAACCAATCTGCTATCATTTTTGGCGGGATTCTTGTGGCTGTTGTAGCGGCAATGGGGATTCCCCGAATAGAACGTGAAGCGGCGATTCTCGACTACTTTAAACCGGGGACGGGAATACGCCGGGCGGAACGGATCCTGAAAGAAAAATTCGGTGGATCGATACCACTTCAGATTGTTGTCAAGGGAGACGTGCGGGAACCCGCTACCTTGAGAGCCATGGAGCGAACGGCCGATTTCCTGGACTCACTTCCGGGGGTCGGCAATACGCAATCGGTCGCCGATCTCATCAAGGAAATGCACGAGGCTATCGGCAAAACGTATACCATCCCGGAAAGCCGGGCGAAGATCGTCAATCTGTGGTTTCTGCTCGATGGCGAAAGCATAATGGAGCAATTAGTCAAGAGCGATTACTCCGAAGGCGTCATACAAGCAACGGTTTCCGATATGACCACGAAACGAGTCAGGCGTCTGGTAACTACCATAAATACATACGTAGATTCTACACGGTGTCCCGACTGCAGCCTTCAGCAAACCGGCCTGCACGTGATATATCGCAACCTCGACGAAAGCATTGTGACAACCTTGTACAGCAGTCTGTCTATCGCCGTGGTATTGGTCTTTCTGGCACTTCTTCTTTTACTGCGTTCATTTTCACGAGCACTTATCGGTTTGATACCAATTGTTTTCACTCTGGTGGTTATATTCGGCGTGATGGGATGGGTGGGGCTTCCGCTCGATATCGTAACGGTACTGATCGGGAGTGTGTCTATCGGGATTGGAATCGATTACTCAATCCATTTCATACACCGACTTCGCCACGAACTTTCCGGAAATGTGTCGTCGCATGAAGCCCTTGCGAGAACATTGCGCACCACCGGAAAGGCAATTATTGTCAACATGGTAACAGTGGCTCTGGGGTTTCTGGTTCTTGTATTCGCGGACCTGATTCCGCTTCAGCAATTCGGAATACTTGTGGCAATAACGATGGTCGGATCCGGGATCGGGGCTTTAAGCCTTCTTCCGGCCGCAATGATTTCACCAAATGATCATCCAAAACGGAGGTAAACGTATGAAACACTGTATGAGGTATCTCTTGGCCCCGGCTTTCGCATTCCTGTGGATTTTGCCCACATCCGGCCAAACAGCCGGTCAGGATGTTCTTCGGAAGATGGATTCGGTGCTCTATGCCGCGAAAGACAAGAAGATGGACCTTACTTTCGTCCTGACGGACAAATCGGGAAATACAAAAGAACGAAAATTGACCGCGTACGAAAAAGGAAGTGAGCATCGCTTGATGCAATTCACATCTCCCTCGGATCAGGAAGGTATCGGCTTTCTTTCACTCCCCGACGACGTGATGTATCTCTACCTGCCGGCGTTTGGTCGTGCTCGTCGTATCGCTTCGCATATCAAGAACAAGGGATTCGCGGGTACCGATTTCTCCTACGAGGATCTCGAGGCCAAAAGGTACGCGCCGCGGTGGAACGCCGAACTGCTCGAGACCACGGAGGAACGTTACGTACTGGGTCTGAACCCGAAGAAAGACACGAAATCCGAATACGACAGCCTTGTGGTGGAAGTTGGCAAGGACAACCACTATCCGGTACATATAAAATACTATGGCGCCGGCGGCAATCAGATCAAGGAACTGACGAGAACCGATTTGATTCACCAGAAGGGATACTGGGAAGCGAAGCGAACGACCATGCAAGATTTGAGAAACGACCACTCTACCACGATGGTAGTTGAGAATGTAGCCTTCGACAGCGGTATCGCCGACAACGTTTTCACCACACGGTATTTAATCCGGGAATAGGAGCGAATACACATGTCACGGAAAAGAACTTTTCTCTACCTGTTTCTGATTGCGGGGACTTCAATAATTCAAGCGCAAGGCCTGGATTTCAGTGGTTCATTTCGCACGGACACGCGACTTGCCACCGATGATCCGTATCGGTTCACATGGCATGACTACCGTTTGCAAACCGTCGGCAAAGCGTCCTTGGATGAAAACACGACATTTCACGCCGAAGCATGGCTTCGATACCGGGAATTTTCGGAGCCGAGAACCATTGGCGCGCTTAACGACATAGAACGGATCGATCCGTTTGAAATATCGATGCGTGAGGCATGGGTGGCATTGTACAGGTTTCCCGTAAGATTGTTCGATGTAACCCTGGGGCGTCGTCACGTAGCCTGGGGGCGAGCGGACCTATACAGTCCGACCAACGTATTCGACATTCCCGACTTGACCGACATCCGGGATTTCGAGGAACGGCTTGCCCCCGATGGAGCAACCGTCACCGCATACCTTGGTCCATTTTCGCTCGAGGGAGTGTATGTACCACTGTTCAAACCCGCCCTTCTTCCTCCCGAAGAGCTTCTGAGTGCCCTTGTGCGAACCGAAGACTCAGGTGTTGAATTGGCGCCTTCGGGCATGGACGTGGTTGTAACCGACACTTATGTACAAGTGGTAATGCCCGACCGAACTCTCGAGAACAGTATGGCCGGAGTACGACTGGCGGGACTGCTCTTCGGGTACGATTTCTCACTTAGCTATGCCTATGCCCGGGGAACGGTGCCGATTCCGCTGATCACGAAAGCGGATCTGGATTTATCGACTTTTCCCGCCATGCCAATCCCCGCGTCGGTGGCAATCGAGCTTCGGTATCCCAGATTCCACATGATCGGCGCGGACCTTGCCGGAGCACTCGGACCAATCGGAGTTCGGGCCGAGACGGCAGTGTACTTTCCCGAGGAGATCGGCGGTCGTATAGCGATTTCACCGTCCGATTTGTCCTCGGTTCTTTTCGCACCGCCCACAGTTACCGCACTTGAGGATTCACCGTTTTTCAAAGCGGTGGCAGGGGTGGATTACACGTTTCCGAACGGAATCTATGCCAACCTTCAGTATCTTCATGGTTTCCTGCACGAATATGGAGACAATCTCAACGACTATCTCATTCTCGATGCAAACTGGGAGATATTCAATAATCAACTACGGATGTCACCTCTCAACGCCGCGATTACGGTCTCGAACTGGGAAGAACCCAAAGATAGTTACGCGATTTTGTACCAACCGAAAATCGAGTACCTTCCGAGGGACAACGTTTCTCTGGCATTGGGACTACATTGGGTTGAGAGCGGCGTAAATAATCCTTTTACAACGTTGAAATCAGAAAATGAACTGTTCGTCCGCGGGACATTCACCTTCTGAGATCCCGTCGGCACAAACATTTTCGGAGCTGCCGACCATCATGGAACAGTGATTCAACGGGGCGAGATAATTATTTTTCGGACATCATCGGCATTTCCGCAAATGAGGAATCGACAATTCTCGCTCCGCCGAGTGGCAGGATGTATTTTTTTATGTGGTGGGCTCGGTTTGCCTTGACCATATACCGGCAGGATTATTGCTTCCTTTCAGATGAACCGGCTGGTTTTACCACTCGGAACCAGTGAGTGAAATGGTGCCGCGTGCCGGTTGAACCATTGTCACTCATACCTGGACGGTTATGTGTGTAAAAAGGAGAATTCTTATGAGATACCATATCGGAGATAGAGTTGTGTATCGGAAAGCAAAGTTTTCTCCTCATCCGGGGCCTCGAGCCAAACGAGTGTACCCCTCTCCACGAGGAGAACTGTATTCTTACGAGGTGGATAAATTCTGGACGGTTTGTGGAATCGACAACGACGGAACGGTGGTGGCCCGAACCCCGGGTGGAAAAATTCACCGTTTGAGCAAGGATGATCCTCGTTTGCGCAAAGCAGATCCGCTGGTAAAATTACTCAAGGGAGACCGATTTCCGGCCGTGCGGTAGTGCAGTCCGGAAGCCCATCATAGTTATTATTGCGTCCGTACCCGCGAAATCCGGGACGCCACCTGACGGCCTACCTGGTAACCGCTCGAATGTGCCGAACAGCTTCCGCAATGGCCGATGCCGCCTTTTCGACCTCCTGCCGGGTGTTCCAGCGACCAAGCGAAAATCGCACGGCCGAAATGGTCTCCCGTCGATTGCATCCGATAGCCTCGAGGACGCGGGAGGGTTTTGTCGCTCCCGAGGAACACGCCGCTCCCCCGGATGCGGCAATAGTTCGCTGATCAAGGGCCGGGATCAGCATTTCGGAGGTAATTCCCGGAAAACTGAGATTGATCGTTCCGGGAAGTCTCTTCACCGGGTCACCGTTTCGAGAGACACCATCAAGCTGATCGACAATGCGCGCGTACAGTTGCTCCGTTAAATCAAAAAGATGCCCTGCCTCCTCCTCCTGCCGGCAGAGCGCCAACTCGAGGGCATGCACAAAAGCCGAGATTCCGGGTACATTCTCCGTTCCCGATCGGCGCCCCCGTTCCTGCCCCCCACCGACCAAAATTGGACGAACCCGGGAGCCCTGTTTCACGATCAATGCTCCAACTCCCTTTGGCCCATAAATCTTATGCGAGGATAGAGACAGCATACGGATTCCGGAGCGCCCCGCATCCACGGCTATTTTGCCGAATGCCTGCACCGCGTCGGTATGCAAAAGTACGCTCTTTTCTTCGGCTCGATCGGCGACCTCCTTAATCGGCTGAACCGTACCGATCTCATTGTTTGCATACATCACCGTTACGAGATCGGCGCCTTTGTCGAGTGCACGATCGTACTCCTCCAATTTGAGAATCCCCGAGGTATCCACCGGAATCCTGGTTACCCGAGCCCCTCTCCTCACTAGCTCTTCGCAAACCAAATCCACCGCCGAATGCTCAATTGCTGAAGTTATCACATGTTTACCCCGCGGATCGTTGAGTATGCCGTGGAGAGCAAGGTTGTTGCTCTCCGTTCCTCCCGAGGTAAAGAACACTTCGCCGGGACTGACCCCGAGCAGATCGGCCACAGAGTTTCTGGACCGCTCGAGTTCCGCAAAAGCGAGTCGTCCTGGTCTATGAACAGAGGATGGATTGCCCCAGATCTCCGCGGCCACACGAGTATAGTGATCGAGTACTTCGGGATCTATCGGGGTGGTCGCATTATGGTCAAAGTAGATCATACCGGCAGTCGGTTAGTTGTGAGAATATTTCAAAAAAATCGTACTCGTACTCAGTGAAGCCGAAGGCAGAACGGTACTCGTACTCGAGACCACCCAAACTACCGGGACGCACGAAATGATTCGGGTTCACGAATCATGTACTGTAAAGCGCCGTTTTCTTTCATGCGTTGCATCGGGAAAACCCGATCCACGAGTACGAGTACCGAACCCCTATCGGGTTCTGAGTACGAGTACCGCTTCGCT
>CAYFVL010000299.1:0-7202 GCA_964346405.1 uncultured Fibrobacterota bacterium | reverse complement strand
TTAAGATCGTGCAACAGCTTACGCAGAATGCCGTGAGTTGATTGCGAAACTTGGGGTTAGGTTCCTTTTGCGCATTCTTCAGGCGTAACTAAAAAACAGCGCGTAAAGCAAGCCGTCTAATTGATAATCTAGGAAAAGAATTGTCCCGATGATAAAATTAGAAGTGGCGTTTGTGTGGTATTCGCTTATTGCCGCTAAGCTGCGGGGCCATGACAAATGCAGAACACCCCGATTGTGGCCGTCCCGCGGGCCGCCCCGGCCGTGGGTCCCGTAGAGTCGGGCGGTTATGCGGATGACCCGCGGCCGGGACGGGACATGTGTTATGTTTTGACGGTTATCCCCCGGGTGTGCCTGAACCAATGCCTGCGACGACAGGCCCGGAACTGAAAACCGCCTATGAATTCATATTTTCTGGTCGGGGCGCCACCGGCCGTTCTCTTTCGGCTTATCCGACGGCATGGGGTGGGAACCTCGATGCAGATTATGGGGCGACTGCTGTTTCTATCGCAGAATGCCCTGTGGACCGCAATCCTGAAACGTCGGGAGTGTGCTCATGCTCCGGACGATTCGCCGTCTTCCGAGGATCCGATAATCATTGTCGGCCATTATCGAACCGGAAGCACCTACCTGCATCAATTGCTGAATCGTGATCCCGGTCTTGTTGCGCCCAGCTTGCTGCAGTGCACCTATCCCGAATGCTTCAACGCGGCAAAACCGTTTGCATCGAAAATCGTAGCCCGGTTCCTTCCCTCCACCAGAACGTTCGACAACGTGCGGCTCTCGATCGATTCACCGCAGGAGGATGAGTACGCTTTGTTACGTATGGGGGTACGGTCTATTCTGGAAGAGGTGGTGTTTCCGGGATCAGGTGAATACGCTCTTATGAGAAAGGACCCGGCTTTTAACGGTGAGGATCCATCGGTGTGGGCGGAGGCTCTGCAAGCTTTTGTGAACAGGGTATCGGCGTCCGGCGGGGGCAGGCGAGTGGTTTTGAAAAACCCACTTCATTCCTACCGCATAGGGAATCTGACTCAACTGTACCCAAATGCCCGATTCATTCATATTTGCCGTCATCCGTATGAAATGGTGCCTTCGACGGTCCGAATGTGGAACGTGGTCGGGCGAGAAAATGCGCTTCGAGGGCAATGGCGCCCCCCGATCCTGGCCGAGGTCGCACGAGGCGCTGAAAGGATGTACCGAAAGCTCGAGGAGGGGCTTGGCGTGGTTTCCCGCTCACATAAATACTGTATTACCTATGAGAGCTTGTCGTCCAATCCGGAGGAGCAGTTGCGGCGAATCTACGACCACTTCGGTCTCACCATATCCCCGAAGTTCAAGTCTGATCTGACTGCATTTCTGAGGGAAAACAGAGGATATCGGCCAAATGCCTACACTCTTTCACCCGTTGCGCGCGATACAATACGGAGGCACATGGGAGAATACATGCGGCGGTGCGGGTACAAATAAATGATGTACCATTGTTCTCGAACGATCGGCCCATATTTTTTTCGGCTTCCACGGCAGGGGCAAACAGCCCGGCGTCACCCGCAGAATCAGACGGGTGCCCGATTCTAGCCCAAGTTTCGCAATCAACTCACGGCATTATGCGTAAGCCGGCGCGCGATTCGTTGTAGAAAAATGCTCAAGGTATCTCCCCGGATACCCCTGCGCTTTTTCCAAGTCAATCTCGCACAACATCTTACGCATAATGCTCGCTCTCGACTGCGAAACTTGGGCTAGGGGTCGCCCGATTCCACGACTACCGGAAATCTTACAAGGCATGGTCCCAGCCCCGGATTCAATTCATGGCCTCGAACACCCGGGTGAGCTTCTGCTCAACCCGACCGGCGACCGAGGCAAGGTTGTCGTTTTCCACCATAGCCATCGCCACACTTGGTTTCAGGACACCCAGGAATGTCTTGCCCTCTTTTACATAGATAACGGCATTACACGGCAGCAACAATCCCAGGTTCACCTCCGCATCGATCGCTTCATTTGCAAGGGGCGGATTGCAGGCGCCAAATATCATGTACGGTTCTTTTTCCACTCCGAGTTTCTCTTTTATTTTGGCGGCCATATCAATTTTCGTGAGCACCCCGAAACCCTCCTTCTGAAGCTCTTGGGGCAGTTTCTCACAGGCATCTTCATAGTTCATAGAGAGTTCCTTGACCATTCCATACTCCGCCATCTTCTCCTCCTCACGTTTTCTTATGGGACGCAAACCTTTGGGACCATTTCCAACGAGCAATATAGCAAATACCAGACCGATTCCCGTCTTTGAATCCGTGTACTGGTGTTGCATTGCACCGTTGCGGTTCAGATCCTGCAACCGACCGCACCTTGTCGACGGCAATAACGAGTCCTGTTGGTTCGCACTATTTTTTTGTTCTGTTGCCGCATGTGTTTTATGTCTGGGGAAGGGAAAACGAGTATATGCCTTTTGAGCACGAAGGACTGGTTCGCGTTTCAAATGCGGCGTTGCACATCCCCTCACGCATCGTGTGGAATCTGGCCATAAACGGATTTGTAATATCCGACAACTGCATCATATACCAACGTAAAGGCCACGAGCATCTCCGGCTGACTCAGATCGGTCATAGTGTACCGCAGACATACGAAGAGATGCTCCTTCGGCACGGGACCAAATTTCGTATCTTTTTCATTATATTCAACGGTCATATCTGTCGACTCTCCATGTTTCCGGGATGGTGCCCTTACGCCGACACGATAGCTCACGGAGCGATCAACAAGCTTTCGAGGTACGTCGCGTGATTCCATTTCGGATCTCGAATTATTTTCCGTTAACCCGTCACCTGTCAAACCCCAAACCCCGAACCCCGAACCTACCCTCCCCGTTTGCCCCCGGCATCTGACCCGATGTATACTTTCTGTTCGATTTTGGATACATGTGGTCGATCAACCCGTCCGATGCAGGAGGCTTTGTGCAGAACGCACGCCGAATCATACCCGCCCTCTCGGTGGCTTTGGTAGCTTTTCTGGTAGTACTATCTTGTTCCGACGATAATTCGAATCCGGGGTCACCCGATGTATCCGAGGGCCGGGCCGATTCGCTTCAGAATGTCGTGGACTCTCTTCTGGTTCGGTCGGGGTATGCGGGATCCGATGCCTGTCGGCAATGCCACCCAGCACAGTATGATACGTTCGTTACTTCCGCCCATGCGTTCACCATGCGGGGGGTGGCTGGAGAAGCTCCCGGATATTCCCATGGGAAAAAATTGAAATGGCCCGATAGTGTGGAAAACTGGGGTGAAATTGCTTATGTCGTCGGTGGACCCCGGAACGAAGCGATGTTTATCGATACCAGCGGCATTGTGGTCACGGGCAAGGGCAACAACTTCGATATAAGTAGTGGTTCTCTTGGAAGCGTTGGGGACGGGCCTATATTCAATGATTGCGGCAAGTGCCACGCAACGGGATGGTCGCAGGATACCCTCATAGAATTCAGAACCACCACTATAAAAACAATGATCGATTCGGTAGATACGACCATCACCAGAACCGACACGCTCTATGACCACCGCAATCATCAAATCATGAACGGCGTTCAGTGCGAGCAATGCCATGGTCCCGGCGCCAGGCATGCGGCGGACAGCGGAAATGCCCGACTGGGAAACATTCTGATCGACACGCGCTCCGAAGCATGTCTTTCCTGTCACATTGGCGAAACGTCCCTGCCGGATATCCATGGACCAATCCATGATTCGTCCGTTGTAACGATCACGACTTCAACAGATACATTACAGTATACAGCGAGTAACTATAACTGTATTTCATGTCATAGTCCCCATTCCCCATCGCAGAAGAGCGCGCCAAAAGGTTGGTAGCCTTTCGAACTCGACAAAAAGCATTGAGATCACGAGGGGCCGACTTTCAGCCCCTTTTGCACCCATTCCCTCACTTCGGTCCTCCGGAAACCGCGCCACACTACCATTCTCACCGGGATTTTCCCTGTCTCGATTGATATACTTATTCGCAGGGCAATTCTGCACTGACCAGCCCAGGTTTCGTAGTCGGAATTCCGCATGGCCGGATCGTGAATCGGCCTGCGAAACACCGGCGGGATCCGGTTCACCCCGGATTCGAATGAAGGAGAGCAAATGGTACGCAAGCTGATTCTTCCGGTTTCGCTGATAACGATATTCACACTCGGCTGTGACACCACAGAGCCGGGAACCTGGACCACTTCCTCCTCGAACAAAACCGACAAGACCGAAGACGGCGCCAAAACACCCGGCGATGAGAAAGATCAGCCCAAAGAGATCGAAGAGATAAAGTGCGACGGGGGCGGAGTCGGTGAAGACGATACCGCTCATCGGCTGCAGATCGCCTTCGGGAAGCGCATGGGAGCCGCCAATGGTGGAATCGAAATGGATGCGCACGGCCGAATCGTCGCGGCGATTGACGGGAATATTGAGATACTGAATCAAGCCGGAGTAGTTGAGAACACAATACCGCTCGGCGGGGCGGTGTACGATTTTGACCTGGACAAGGCGAGTGGAATTGTTGTCGCAGTGGGAGAGTTTGGGGTTTCTATCGTGGAAAACGGCGCGGTTCGCACCGTGGGAAACCATTCAATGAGTTTCGATAGGAAGTCCCGAGTGTCGGTTGGAAGAGACCTGACGGTTGCCGTACTGGGGAGAAAAGGGAAGGTATATGCATTCAAGCAGGATGGGACTTCTGTATGCGAATTTACAATAAGAAACAATCCTCTTGATGTTGAAGTCGTGGAATCGGAAGAGCTGATCGTTGTCGGGGGATACACGCAGGTGACAAGGATACTCCAGATTCCCTGGATGCTTGCCCACGACTACAGTGGTGACAGAAAGTGGACCAACTACAATGAGCGGGGGGAAAACCTTGGAGCGGACACCCGATGTAATATGTTGGAATTTGGTGCCGACGGACTCTTGTATATGACCGGAGAACAAGCCGGTGGCGGCAGCCCGTTCGAGAGGGACCCAAAAGACGTTACAAAAAAAGTGCCTAATGCAAAGCCCGACAGGTTTCAGAATCCATATAACCTCAATAAATCCGCTCATCTTGGGTATATCGCTGCGTATATGCCGTCTACCGGAAATTGGGTCAAGGGGACCTGGTTGTTTGGTCGGCTTGTTTCCAATGGAAAAGGGAATTACCTGAACTTCACCGACCACGAAGTAACCCCCGACGGATCGGTGCTTATCGCGGGAAAAATGGTCTATGCGATCGCTAATCCGGATTGTGTAACGGTGAACGATAAAATCATGCCCGGCAACGGATCGGTCGTCGCCTTTTTTGATAAATCATTCTGTCGCCGGCTCTGGATCAGCTTCGGGAATGGTGGGGATGGAGACAGCCCTCCGGTAGTCGGCTTTTCCGGGAACAAGGCGGTGTTCATGAAAAAAGACCTGGAGAACTGTGTTCTGACCGAGGGGGACGAGGAGACTGGAAACTATCTGGCGTCCTTTGAGGTGGATTTTTAGCACAATGCCGGGCAGGCGGTAGAAAACACGGGATACCGGTCCTAAAAACTGTGAGAGAGTGCGGCGAGGAGAATTCTATTTGGCGACTGTGGAGATCTGGATTGAACCATTATCGCTGAATTTGAGTGATTATCCGGGGCTAAGTTGAGGCAATCCTCCGCGTGGATGCAACTCCTGCGGGAGCCAATGCGGTAGTTGCCTGCAAGTACGATGGGAACACCGGGTATCATCATGCCCTTCAGCTTCCGGGAAGATAACTTGAGCATTTTTCTAAGTTAAGATCGTGCAACAGCTTACGCAGAAGGCTCTATCCCTCGACACCGCTCGGGACATCGCCTCGGCATTTCGGCTCCGCTCACTTCGACACCGCTCAGTGCAGCGCAATGCAACGCTTCGCTCGGTACGGCGTCTCTCGACTGCGGAACTTGGGTCAACCGGGCCGAAAGGTCGAGGTGTACGGGGGGGGCCGGAGAAATACCAGTTACGACAATCGTTTCAGCAAAACGGCGTATTCCTCACTGTGGGGAACAAGCGACGGATCGCCCCCGGCGACTCTTTCCCCCAGTTGTTCCAGAGACAGGAAGGCAACGTCCGATACTTCGTCGCGTGATGGTGAAAGTTCGGCCATTTCGAACGTTTTTCTTGAAAGAAACAT
Source organism: uncultured Fibrobacterota bacterium (assembly GCA_964346405.1). Taxonomy (GTDB): domain Bacteria; phylum Fibrobacterota; class Chitinivibrionia; order Chitinivibrionales; family CAYFVL01; genus CAYFVL01. The sequence continues at coordinate 1,064 of CAYFVL010000299.1, read as the reverse complement.
TTCTACCACCTCTCGGTCTACGATCAGTCCGTCGGGAGACTGATACTCCTGATTCAGCGAGGTGAGATGCTCAAGATCGGCCGGTTGAATGCGTATGCCCAGTTCTTCGTAAACCTCACGAACGGCCGTTTCCTCCGCGGTGTTCCCGGCCGAGACGTGACCGGCCGCCGAGATGTCCCATTGGTTGGGGTGAGTCTCCTTACCGGGAGACCTGAGCTGAAGAAGCAGATCGCCTTGGGCGTTTCGGATCCAGACGTGGACCGTACGATGATAATCTCCGTGTCTGTGAACCTCGGAACGAAGCTTCTTTTCTCCCGTGTGGTTTCCATGTTGGTCGGTTGTATCGAGATATTCCATAACGCGAGCTTTCTTTCAATCTGTCAATAGAGGCAAGGAGTTGTGCGGGTCCTCGGAAATGCTGCGATATAGTTGTAAAATAGAGGAACTACAGAGGAAAATGCTACCCATCCTCTTGCCGGATGCCTCCAGATTGGTTAGTCTCTATCACAGATTAAAAAAGAGCAGAGAACCTGTTGGTTCTCTGCTCCGCCTGCGTGAAGGGATGTAGTATCAGGCCGTGTATCCAATGCGGCAGAGTGAACGACCGCTTGTGACCGTTTAGAAACCGGAGAATCGAATTGTGGGATTCATCGACCACTATCAACAGCCCGATGTGGTCGAGCGAATACCGCGCCACCGTGAGGGGAAAAACTGTGGATCACGGCAAAAGCAATTTCCTATCAATGGGCCTGAAGGGCCCTGACATACCAGCCCAGGCTGAAGGCCTGGGTAAAATTCCGGCAAAACGCAACCTTAGCCCTGAAGGGGCGTAACATAAATTGGTTTGCCCGTGGCGCGGATGTTCTGAATGAAAATACCCCGGTGCTCAATATCCCCCACCTTTCCCAACAATGATGAAAAAGGCGTCCGATAGAATTCCGGATGCACCTTGGTAACATAACCGTCGCCTCCCGTGATACCCGCCCCTTCAGGGCTGAAGAGGGAAAAGGCCCGTATTGATTCTTGGCAATTGTCGGTCGCCACACTAGCCCAAGTTTCGCAAT
>CAYFVL010000298.1:0-7203 GCA_964346405.1 uncultured Fibrobacterota bacterium | reverse complement strand
AATGAATCGCGCGCCGGCTTACGCAGAATGCCGTGAGTTGGTTGCGAAACCTGGGCTAGTGTTCTCTGCCGGTGCTGTAGTGGCGCTTGTGAGTGCGTTTCTTTTCGGTTTAGTCGATGGTGGAAACAATCAGATTGGGTAAAACAACCTTGAACCTCCGAATCCGCTTCAGGGCGAATGCTCGGACGGTACACCGGCATACCCCAACGCGGATTCGTTTATAACGGAGGCTTCCCGACACGGCACGGGTATGAAGAGGGCTCGCCTTCACGTTGGGTGGGATATCGCGGACTGGGATTGTCGTTAAATATCTTCTTTTTTCGCTATTGGGTATAGAGGTCGGAATGTCGGATTCTCGTCATCCTTACTATTTTCTCGACAATCTGGTGAAAGTCCTCGTGATAGACAAGGATCCCATGTCTTTGTCTTTTATAAACGAGGTTATCAGCCCGATAAAACTCTATGATGTTAAAGGGGTATCGAAAGCCGTCGAGGCAAATTCGATACTCTCCAACATCGAGCGTATTCACCTCTGTCTGACTGAACTGGGAGTTTCCGACATCGAAAATGATGAATTCCATCTTCTGAGTACGTATGGGACACGTGTAGCATTTGTCATTTACACCGACTGCCGTTCGATGGCCAAAGGGTTTCGGTCCGCGAAACTGGGCGCCAAAGGGGTCATACAGAAAAGCTCCGATCTCGCCCCTTACAGCGTGTTTCGGACCGTGAACAAGATGGCGCTACAGAATATAATCAACCCACGATACGGTCTCGATGACGATCGTTTGCTCCATTCAACCGATGTACTGTTTGAGTATTCTCCGAAATTCGTATCCCAGTGGGCACTCCAGATGGGCATAACCGATAGAGAATTGCGTCATATCTGGCGCAAAAACCTCGGGGCGAATGCCAAGACGATCTTGACCACTTACCAGGTATTCAGTGAAGCGTTTACCTATTACGAGCGTCATCTGGGGTATAAAGAGAGCTATCACAACAAATCGGTTGAGGACACCCCGACCTATCGCCGCCTGGAGGAGTACTTTCACTGCCATCGGCGAGCGATTAGTGATTTTATTTCGTTCGGTAATGTCGCGGCGGTGATGAGATAAGCATACTGCTCGTATTGGCTCGCCGAACCATACCGGCCACTCTTTCTGCAACCCGAGCTGCATTTTTTGTAGTGCGAGCTTGATTAAACCGGATTCCGACCCGAAGCCGGGTACTCGAACACAAGAACATGTTTTCTCACGGAAAACGCTTTTTTGCCTCAAACATGCCGGAGTGGACCCGAGTGTGGTATCTTGATCACACAGGCCGAGGGTAGGGAACCTTCGGAGAGTTCACATCGAGAAATGGAGGGGAAAACATGAAGTACCTGTTCTTTGTTCTGGCATTTGCGGTATCGATTCATGCGATCGGAAGACAACACGGCATGTTCAGAAGCCAGTCTACTCAGGGGGCGGCCTGGACCGGGCAGGCCAACATCATAGAAGAAACGTATCGGATCGGGGTGTATGCCGATTACCTCGATGTCGAACTCGAATGGGAATTCGGCATATCGGGAGGAAAACCGGCAGAACACGAAGACGCTCTGGAGATCGTGGGCAATATCAATTTGCAGCCCGGGGCCGTGGTTGTGGCGATGTTGACATGGTACAAGGGAATGACTCTTGAAGGCAAGTTGAAACCTCTGAACGTGGCTCGTCAACAATACGAGGAAGTTGTCGATCGAAACGCCGAAGTCCCCCCACGACCGCGCGATCCCGTAATCCTTGAATACCTGGGCCGGGACAATTACGACATTTCGATCTTCCCGGTTGAATGGGACAATACACGCCGGGTTCGTCTTCGATATCTCGTTCCGTCGAATGCCGATGGAAAGGGCGTTACCATAGGGTATCCGCAATCGTTTACGCATGAAGCGGGGGTAACCATTTTCAAAAGAGACGGTGTGAGTACATTTTCTATTGCGCGCTCGGATGGGACAACGGAACGAATAGAATCCGATTCGATAACGATATCATCGAATGCGGCCCACGGTGGTATCGCCTCTATCGTGCCCCACATGGACGATGATTCTGAAGGGTCTTGTCTGTATGTCGCGCCCTTCGAAACCGCCGGATTGTCGGGTGAAATGGCACATTTTGTCGGCGCCGATATGCCGCAACTATTGCGGTCAACGGAGCTGAATGAGGAATTCGTTATCCTGTGGCGCTGGAACCACCCCGAAGTCCTTAGAAAATACGCGCGGCAGATAGTCGAGCAGGCAAATCTGCTTCAGGCATTTCTTTTGACACTTGAGAGCAAAAACAAGCGAGCGGCGCTCATTATCGATGTCGAAGGTGAAACTCGGACGGTCTTTAGACTGGACCGCAAAGGCGGACCGGAATACCGTAAAATGATGGCGCGCTTGTACGAACTCAGTACTATGTCCTTTGAAGAAATGCCTGACGGTGGTGAGTCACCGGAGTACACTGACGACGAAATCGAGGAAATCGTGGCACGGTCACATCAGCAGTTTGGAGATGCGCTTCGATTGGCATTGACCCTTTTCTCGGATGAAGAGAAAACCCTCCGAAGTGTTATTCTGGTTACCGCCGGCCCTCGATGGGTAAGCAGAGCAACTACCGATTACGATATCGACTGGGATGCAAAAATCTCCGTTTCAACACTCACGCAACAGCTCTCCAAAGAGGAGTGGTTCGACAAGCGATACTATCCCGCGGAACAGTTGTACTGGCCGGGCGTCAACCTCGGGCAATTCGTATCCCGTCACGGAGGCAATATGCTTGTGCAGGGCTCGGTATCGAACGGCGCCGAGCATGTGCTCACCGGTGAATACACAACCATTCAATCTCCCTCGGCATACTACGGATATTACAACCGGACTCGGGGGATCAACGAATTACATCTTCACAGCTCCAGGCCCTTTGTTAATTCAGTGCGCTGGAAACTGAAACGTGGCGATGTTGTGCTTACGGAATTCATAGAAGATAACGTGAAAATTATCATGCCCGATGCAGACCACTTTTCGCGTCTTATCGGAGCAAATGTCGCGCTGACGTCCCTTGATACCCAGTTACCCCGATCGATGGCGGCGACACTTGGGTTTGTGGATGAGGAGTATTCTCTCTTGGCGCTTGAAGAAGATGTACTTCCGGATTCCCAGGCCGCGCGTTATGAGTTCTGGGGTATGCCGGTACTCGAATCCGAAGACATATTTCCCGGGGATTCGACCGAACGGGAGATGTTTACGGTATCAGAGGATGCAACGGATGTGCGAGTCGGCATGAACCGCAACAAAGAGTTTTCGGACGGCTTTGCCCTCAGTTTTCGAAATCGAATGCTTCGACTACTGTTTGATCGTGAACAAATGGATGTGTCGGATGGAATCAGTATTACGCTGTTTAGTGTCTCCGGCAGGAAACTGGCTTTTTACCAGGCGAAGGTAAAAGAATCGGGGCGGATTGTATTTGATCTGTCAAACCTCACCTTGCCGGGCGGAATGGTTCTCGTGCAGGTGCGGATTGGTGGCGACGTTTACTCCCGATCTATTTTGGTTCGGTGAATTTTACCCCGTTCCTGTTTGTGTCCGGAAACAGGAACGGGGCACCCGTCCTCATCCCAAAACAGTGGATTCGATCGCCTTACGCACTTCCTCCAGTGCATGTATGCCGACGGAAAACGATCGAACGTCGGCTTCAAGCAACGAAGGAATGCAGGTTGGCCTGGATGCGATTTCCCCGCATATTGTGAAACCTTTGTTTGCGGCATTCGTTTTGCGAATGATCTCTTTGGTCAGCATGTACACCGTTTCATTGATTTCGTCTTGCCGGTCCGGTTGTTCCGGGGCTTCCCGGGCGACGGCGAATGCATACTGGACGAAATCGTTCGATCCAAGGCTTACGAATTCGACGTATGGAAGCAACTTGTCAATAAAGAAATACGCGGAAGGGACTTCGAGCATCATCCCAAGCCTGTAAGAGGTACGCCTGAATTCCAATGAGTCCAGTTTCTTCTCCACGATCCGAACGGTACGCTGCAATTCCGATTCCGTGGTGACAAACGGTATAAGTATTTCGAAACGCTGCTCCCCGGCGGCTTCGGCGATACACTCGATCTGACGATTGAGCAGGGGTTCGTTCTCGAGAAGATACCGTATTCCTCTGTTTCCGAACGATGAACGGCAGATGGCCCCCGGCATCGAGAATACCGGGATTTTGTCACCGCCGAAATCAAACAGCCTGAAGCAGAGGGGTTTGCCGTGACAATGAGAAAACGCATCTCTGTACACGCGGGTTTCTTCATCCTTTGAAGGGAACTTTTCGCGTCGTATATACTGAAACTCGGTACGGAAAAGCCCCACACCCTCGGCGCCACGTGAAAGAGCGAACTCTATATCTTCAGGGGTTGAGACATTCGCATACAATCGAACACGAGTACCGTTTTTCGTTCGGCACTCGGACCATGATCTCGTGGTTCCCTCGGGCGTACGAGTCCGTTTATTATATCCGTCCACCGTTTCGGATTGCGGATGTACCGTCACAATACCTTCGTTAGCATTAACCAGCACCAGATCATTAGTCCGTATGACTGAGGCTATTCCGGGTATTCCAGCCACGTATGGGATGTGGAGGGTCCGGGCGAGGATCGCGGTGTGAGATACCCGGCTTCCGGTCTCGGTGACGATAGCCGACAGGTTATTTACATCCATGTGGACGATATCCGATGGTAACAGCCTTTGCGATATGAGCACTGTTTCCGGGGGAATGCTTCGCAGGGGATTGGATCGAACGTGGTCGATCTCAAGCAGATTGCCGAGCACACGGTGGTAAACATCCTGGATATCCAGAGCCTTGGCCCGCATTGTCTCGTTTTCAATTGACTCAAACCCCTCGCGAAGCTCAAAGAGAGTTTCCGTTATGATATACTCCGCATTCAGACCAGTTTCACGGATACGATCGATGATCTTCCCGCCCGTGGAATCGTCGTCGACCATGAGCAGTTGTGCCTGAAAAATTTCGGCAGTGTGTCGGTTTTCGCTTTCGGCGGGTATGGCAATCTGCTCTCTGCTTCGGTTAAGAGCATCACGGAATCGTGCGACTTCGGCGGAAACTTCGGAGACGGTGTGTCGAAAGGAAGACAAACGGTCCAGATCGATGGCCGAAATACGACGTGCTTTTCCCAGGCCCCATCCGCTTGACAAGACCACACCCTGAAACTGGAGTTCGGGCTTCCCCTGTCCACCGGTCATATCATTTCTCCACTAGTTTCCCAACAATCTCCATAAGCTCATCGATGTCAAACGGCTTTGTAACGTATTCGTCGGCGCCGAGCAAGTCCTTGCCGATGAGTTTGTCCCGAGGTGTATCCCTTGCCGTCAGCATAATGATTTTCCGGCGCCGGTCATGGGATTCGCTGTCTCTGATGGTCTTGCACACTTCCCAACCATCCCGTCCGGGCATCATTATATCGAGAATCACCAGATCCGCTTCCGTCTTCTCAATATACTCAAGTGCACGGTCCCCATTTTCCGCGGTAGCGATATCGTAGCCCTCCGCCGCCAGATTGAGGGTCAGAAGGGTACGCACACTTGGATCATCGTCAACAACCAGGATTTTCTTTCGCATCGGGTCCCACCTTTCTTTCGGCAATTTCCCGGGAAGGCAAATTGAAGATAAAGCTCGTTCCTTTTCCGGGTACGGAGTCGCATCGGATCCTTCCTCCATGCTCCTCGATTATCGCCTTTACCAACGTCAGGCCCAGTCCCGTTCCGTTTCCCCGGGAATCCAGTCGGTAAAACTTGGTAAAAATATTTTCCACCTCCTCGTTGGGTATACCCGGACCATTGTCGGCCACCTTCACGAGAACGCCGTCGTCATTTCGGGTAATTAGCACGCGAACAGCAACGTTTTCCCCGCCGTACTGGATCGCATTTTCAAAAAGGTTTCTGAAAACACGACGCAGCCGGGCTGCGTCTGCCGTGAGCACGGGAAGCTCATCTTCCGCATCGACACTGATAATGGCGGACCACCCTGATACGGTCACGACCTCTGAAACGAGCCGATCGATGTCCAACCTGTTTAATGTCAACTCGAAATTTCCCGACTCAATTTTTGTGATATCCAGGTATTCTTCGATCAGTGAAGCAAGGTTTTTGCCCTCCTTTTCCACGATAGCAAGGCACTCCCGCCGCCGCTCCGTATCCATCGGGACTTTCTGGAGAGTCCGGGCGAACCCGATAATGGAGGTCAGAGGGGTACGAAGTTCATGAGAAACCATGGCCACGAATTCGGATTTCAAGGAGTCCATCTCGAGAAGCCGACGGTTTTTTCCCACCAGTTCGGCAGTGGCGGCATCGATCCGATCCTGCATCTGGTGGGTAAGTGATTTCAGGTCGAACGCCATTTTATTGAGAGATAGTAAAAGTTCACCATAAGCATCTTTAGTTCGTGCCTTAAGGGTAACGTCGAAATCACCCATGGCGATTCTTCGCGCCGATTCGGTCGCCATTCGGACTGGTCGCTCCATGAATCCGGACACTATCCAGGCAATAACCGCGGCGGCAATGAATACCGCCAGGTCGAAATACACAGCCCACCGAAGGGCATCCTCGATAGCCACGGCAGTCGCCGTAAGCGAATAAAGAACTTGGAGCGAATAGTTTTTGTCTCCGGGAACGTGTATGGGAAACGATTTCACAAATGTCCCATCCTTGAGCCGCTCGAGGTCCTCCGTCTCGGTAAAAAGAGGTGGGTTTCCTTTGCGCTGGGGGTCGGTAGAAAACGCAATTATTCCCACGGTATCAATTACATTCACCCGGAGTAGATACGGCTGAGTGGATGTCCAGGCAAAGAGTTCCTCGATATCGGAGATTTCGTCTTTCTCCAGGTTTTCCTCTATCGCATCGGCAAGCAACTGCCCGATCGAGTTGAGTCGATTCAATTCCCTTTCGTAGGCAAGTTCTTCGATCATGCTGACTCTGTTCAGCGTCATCAGAAAGAGAATCGGCGCGATCGTGAGCAGTATCCCGAGTATAAGTCTGACACGGTAACTCATATATCCCTTACTCTGGAGTATATCCTGTATTCATGTTTCCGGCAAAACCCACGTGGGTGCGTCGTGAGTGAATCTACTTATACCTAGCCCAAGTTTCGCAATCAACTCACGGCATTCTGCGTAAGCCGGCGCGCGATT
>CAYFVL010000297.1:0-7208 GCA_964346405.1 uncultured Fibrobacterota bacterium | reverse complement strand
TCGTGCAACAGCTTACGCATAATGCCGTGAGTTGATTGCGAAACTTGGGCTAGTAGTTCTTATATTAACCGTGCGATAATTAATCAGTTCTGTACCATCACCTGATCTGTTGCTCCAGGTTCTTCCTTTTTCCCCCGAATAAGAAATGACGATAAATCGCTTCAATACGGGTGACGGTTCTGCGAATGTCATAGTATTCGGCACGCGTTCGCCCCAGAGTCTGCAGCTCTTTCCTTTTCTCTGGATGTTCTATCAAGTAAGAAACCGCATCCGCAATTTGTTCCGGTGATTCAGTATCGACCAGCATACCGTACCGGCCGTTATGGAGTATTTCGGTAAGTCCTCCGGCACGTGTGGCAACGACCGGAAGTCCGGCCGCCATTGCTTCAACGAGGGAGAGACCGAATCCCTCTCGTCTCGAAGCCAGTAGAAACAGGTCTTTGTCGGCCAGAAACCCGGGAATATCACGGACAAGTCCGTGAAGAATAACACGATCGGAAATCCCGTGTTGCTGTGAAAACGCCCGTATGTATTTCTCCATTTGGCCGATACCGGCAATGTGATATCGCACCCACGGGTAACGACGAGCGAGAAGCGCAAATGCCGGTAAGGAATTCTCATATCCTTTTATATTCGGTGTCAGGTTGGCAACGGTAACCAGGTTTTTAACTCTTCGTATAGGTTCTCGTCGTATGTACTGTGCAATGTCTATTCCATTTTCTACAACAACGATTCTATTCCGCGGAACCTGGTATGCTCGACAATGAAACTCTTTCACCGAGTTCGAGACGGCAATTTGACAATCGACAAAATACCGCGCTATGGCTTCAAGCAATTGCCTTTTGTAAGGACGATTATGTATCCGGTAACTGTGTATGGTATTGATGCATACCACCTGTCGACGCAGTAATTTGGCCACCAATTTGATCAGTGGTAAGATCCAAAGGTGAGCATAACAGATATGGTAATGAACGATGTCCGGTTTTATCCGGAGGAAGGCTCCCAGAAGCCGAAACGGGGTCAGAGGGTGCATCTCATGCAGAACACCCATATCAATTCCGTGCACGTACGCTCCCTCACTCTGGAAAAAATCATTCTCCCAATAGTATCCGCGGGGGCCAATAGTCACGATATGGGGCTCCAGCGTCTTCCAGTTCGACAACCGTATCTGGTTGTACAACAGTGTTTCTGCGCCGCCCAATCCGAAGATACCAACGATGTGCATTATTCGGGCCATGAAGAAATACCTACAGCCTGAAAGCGGCAAATTCTGTATCGAGTTTTCCCTTGTATCGTAAAGCTAAGAGAGTAACGATTGTGAGAATCCAGAATACGTGGTAATGAAAGTAGTAATGGTAGACCATTCCATGAACAACATAGGAGATATGGAGCACCAGCAGAAAGAGAAACAGCGGCCTGACCGTTTGAGTGGAGTTTTTGATATTTTGGTAGATATCTTTCAGGAGCAAAACCCCAAAGGCGGTAAAGAGTCCAACTCCAATCACACCTAATTCGGCAAAAAGCTTAATATACACATTGTGAATTGAAACTATCCCTTGTGAAACAATTGGATAATCCGGGTGGGTGTAGTCTCGGATCAGATAACGGGCATTTTCATATCCAACGCCGAACCAGAAATGCTCCTTTATCATATTGAAAGCCGCCATATTCAAGGAGAGCCTGGTCATGTCGGACAAAACAGTACTACCGAGTTCGCGAGTCTGCATCCGAAGGAATACCATAATCGAGAATGCGAGAATTCCTATTCCCATAAAAGGAAGAATACGTCGGCGGATATCCCCTTTTTTGTCCATGATCAAGAGTACCGTTGCCAACATCCCCAGCATGAGAAAGCTCCCTCGTGAATAGGTATGGAATAGAAGACCCAGAGCGGAAAAACCAATGAGTTTATAGCGCAGGGCATTATGGCCGTTTGCCCTCTTTTCACGGACGAAGAAGAGAAGGGACATGAGAACAATAAGCACAAGGTAATGGCCAAATACATTGGGATCGTGGATGAACGATGTAAGCCGAGTTTTAGTCGGACTGTAATCACTACCCAAGATTATGAACCTGTGAAACACACCAATGATTGCAGGAAGAAAGGAGTAATAGAAAGCCTTCAGCAGACGCAGAAAACCGGAGTAGTCAAGTAGATCATAGCAGCAATAGGTGACTGTAATTATGCGAATGACATCCCAGATTTTTTCCAAAGATGTTGCTCCATACAGAGTAGTAGCCTTGGCAATTCCCGAAGTTACGTACGCGCTCACGAAGGCGAAAGAAAAAAGAAGTAAGAGAATAATAATGTACTTATTATGGCGGAGGGAAAAATCCAGACTCCTTACTCGCAGTACTCCCCAGGAGACCACGATAGCTCCACCGAGAACGTAGAACAGGGCGAACCGAACTTTGTTCAATCCCTCCTCGAAACCAAATATTAAAAAAGGTGAGATAAATGCATAGAGGTATATGAGTTTATGAACGGACAATAACCGATTTAGCCCGTACACAATTGGGATCGCAGCCTGCCTGACGAATGTTGTGCTCACACTACCTGGACCGTTTGAATTTTGGTACAATATGAGATAAAAACTCATCAATCTTCGCAACGGCGTCCGGGTTGTTGTTGCGCAGTTTCTTATATCTCTTGCGGGCCAAGACTACCAGTACTAAACCGAACATGTAAAGAGTTACGATTGTGAGAACCACGAACGCTTTTTTTGGCTTGGCCTTCCATTGTGGCGGCCGTGCATGGTCGACGATTCTGACCGACGACACCGCCTTATTTTCCTGAATACGGGCCTGTTCCAGTTGCTGTCTCAGAAGAGTAATAACCCCGGTAAGGGTCTCCACGTCAATATACCGATCTGCGTATCCATTTCCAAGCTCCAGTGACTTCTCCAGTCCCATGAGCAGATCCGGTTTCTCCTTTTTTTCGAGTTGGGAGATTTCTTTGTCGAGTATGGCGATCTGCACATTTACATCTTTTATGAGCGGATGAGCCGGCGCATGCTGTCTCAGCAGGTACGCTCTTCGTGTCTCCAGTGACAACATTTTGGACTTCAACTCACCTACGGTCTGCAGAACCAGCTTTGTCTGCTCCGGGATAGAGTAGAGCCTGTTTTCCAATTGAAATTGATTGAGTTTCGACCGTGCCTGAACTAATTTGTCCTGAGAAATGGCAATCTGCTGCTCAATGAATGCCCGATTCTCCGAGGCTTTCCGGGAGTTTAGCTCGCGTATCCTGTCGTCGGCAATAGTGACATATCGGTTGGCCATTTCGGCACACCGTACCGAATCCTTGTCAAGAATCGATATGGAAATAGATGTTATGTCTGAAAACCCGAGCCCCCCCTCTTCGGAGACTTTTATGGTGGTATTACCTTCAAGGGCCCTGATTGCTTTTTCCAGGTAGTTGGGAGTCTCCTCTGTTTCGTACACGTGCACCAGATCAAACTCTTCGATTATTTGCTCTTTTAGTTCGCGGCTGTGCAGGATTGTAACGAGCTGGCGCTTGGTGATATCATTTCCCCCAAGAATATCCACGGCGAAATTCGGCATCAACGCCGCCAGTCCCGAACCGGAACCGACATCGGGTGGAAGAAAAACAGTCGTTGCCATATAGGTTTTATCAATCGTGTAGGAATACACGACTGCAATTATAGTGATCGCCACTAAATTCAGTATGAGCAGTTTCTTATGCCTGAGCAGGATCAGAAGAAACTCGAGCAAATCAAACTTTTTTTCTCGCATAGCCGCCTGTTTGGATGGAATAGCAGAGTTACCCGCAAACGAGTACGGGTAGTCGTGTAAAATATTCTACGCCGTCCGCTTAGGGCTCGCCCGTGCACTTGGGGGAAAGCCAAGTGCCAATTATCTGATTCTACAATTTTGCCAACTCACAACCTGGAGACAATTGTCCAATCGCTTGTGGATCAATGCACCCTTTTCCCCTTTCTCGTGGAAAAAATAGCTTTTCGCTCAAACTTCTGGTCAGTGCGCTCGCCCAGATTTATGACTAGGATGTTCTTCTACTTTTAATTACGAAGTTGAAGATTTTGCGCAATCATTATGAAAGGAAACCACTTGGTAACCAGTCCGGCTGATTTGGGGCAGGGGCATCTTGGCAGGCCCGCCTTCCGAATTCAGAAGAATGTGGGACGCCAGAACATTTTCTATGTCTTAGGTAGCGAGATATTGTCTTTGCTGAGATTAAGAGGGAACGGGTTTGTGGAGCAAGTCATATACATTGTGGATCAGAAGATCTTTAATCCCGGGCCGGAGCGGTAGACAGGAAAGAGCTCGTATAACTCTATGCCGGGTTCGAAGCGTCCCAAACCAGTTAATTTTCCGGCGGACAATTCGAAATCCAAATGATTTCACCAGATTCTCATAGTCGGAATAGCTTAATTTATTCACTCCTGATCCGGGAATGTCGATAAAACGCTTAATATTGTCGGGCAGTCCGTACAATCGTCGGAGTACCCTCACCATGACTTTCTCGGAAAACATTAAATGTACCCAGGGAACTTTGCAGACAGCCGATAAATGTGCCCCGAATGGACTGCTGTAAAGAGGATCAACGCCAAGGTAAAAGGATGCCCCTTGTTTCATCATTGCGCAGGCCGCTTCCAAATACTCATGTGGTTCACGGACATGCTCCAGTACATTCCGTGATATCACAACATCAACTCCGGATTCACCAATCCTTTCGAGCACTTCAGCCGGGTGAGAACTGTTTAAGTATACGCCGTTACGCATGTCAAATTCTTCGTGCAATTTTCGTGCTTCAATCAAGTATTGCTCTACTGTCTCAAGGCAAATAACGCGTCGAGCTCCCGCCTGTAGAATGAATAAACTGTCATACCCGTACCCACATCCAAAGTCCACCACAACACGCCCCTTAAGATCAGATTCGCGCAAGCCGACCGCTCGGCAGAAGGTGCGCCATTCCCGCTTCTGGATTGCCAGCCTTTCCTCAATGGATTTAGAGCGCTTTGCAGTTCCCCACACGTACTTTTTGTTACAGAGAGCGGCAAAGATACCCTCCCCGATTCTCTTCTTGAACTCCGAAACGGTCATACTGTTGGCCCCTTTGCTAGTTCTATTGGCGAACAACTATTACATTTTGATACTGAGTATACCAAAAACCGGCTACGTGAGCATCCGTCGGTAAAGAAGGACACGTTGATAATGCGGTTCCTCAGCTAAAAAAATACTTGCTTTGTTGACTCACCTGTTGGGTTGTCGAACGGATGACAGGAGACGGGAATAACCCGGCCATTATTGTTGTAGCCGGATCATCTCCATATCCCCCGGCTCAACAGAAATAGTGAACTGCGTCCCTGTCCCAACCCTTTCCCAATCGCCGACAATCTTCGCATGCCGAAAAATGGTATGAGCCGATTCCTCGAGTTCTACCCGGAACGTCTGGGCCACCGGAATCCGGTACTCTTTGTTCATAATCATAAGGAAATGGTCATCACCATCCGTAAAAACACCAACAGCCACGATATCGTTGTTTCCCGTTAGGCAGGTAACACTCTCAATCACAGGTGCGGACGAGTCATGTACCGTCACCAGCCCGGTCTCCCTGGTGACGGTCATCGGATGGGGCTTATCATTGCATCCTCTGTAGCCCCGGCAATTAGTGCTGAAAGCAAGCGCATCCATGTTGTTTCTTGAAGACCCATGATAGGTGCCGAGCCAATCGAGATTCATAATTGTTGGCCCCATATGAGTAAGCGCTCGATTTATTTCTCTGCCCCACCGATAAATCGGAAGCGATCCGGAAACGGTTGGATTGCCCAATGAGTCCACAAACGCCCGGGAATCCCAATCCCATCCATGTTTGTCCTTTTCAGGGGCATATTCATACCATATTATGCCCTTGGCACCATAGATGACCGGAGTATATGCGGCGAAACGCATGAATGCTTCAGAAATCCCTATGCGGTAGTCATTGGGACCGTCGACCCAGTGCCGCGCACCGCCCTCCTTGTATGGCGCATGATGCTCGATCGAGAGAACCATGCCCCAGAAAGGCACTCCGTACTCTCTGCTCTTTTCCGCGACACTGTGGCGATTTTCGAAGAAGCGATTACGCAGATACTGCTTTTCACCATCGGTTACGACCGCGTAATTGTCGAAACTGAGCACGGTTCCGCCTGCCCGCACTAGCCTATCGAGATAGTCCCGATACAGATCGGGACGATATCCCTCCGGGGTTAAAAATGGAGGTGTACGATTGCCGAACAGATTCACGTACGGCAGCTTTCCCGGGTCAATCTGTCGTACCAGCCGCATTACCTGAGGAAGCACCCGGCCTTCGGCTATCTGCTCGTGTTTAGGCTCATCACAAAGAAGATATCCCTCAATATGCCTTGCCAAATCCGGCTTAATGCGTGCTAATTCGTTATACTCACCGATTGCCCCCGCGACATCCGCCGTTGTAAGCGCATGAAGAGCCCCGTCCGAATCGCGCCACTGCGGCCACTCCGTACCGCCAATTCGCCAGTCGTGTACGAGCATTCGGAGGTTATCGTCGAGGCTGTCGATGGTTCTCAAGACGTAGACGTTCTCCGCATAGTTTGAGACCATCTGGTCGCCGGTACAGGTGAGCAGATTGAAGTAGGCATCTCGATAGGTGTTGAGCACCTGTATATCCACGGCTGTCGGGGTATCCGGCGGTTGGGGGTAGATGCCTCGATTGATTCCTTCCAACAGCCCGGTCGCGTCCCAGAAAGTCCCGATGACGAACTCCTCTTGTTTCCAGGATTCTGCGTAAACGGCGAATTTGCCAAGAAGGATGCAACAAATTAGAACTAAAACAGTGAAGCGGGAAGTCCTGTTCAGCTCCTTGAACACTGCAATTGTGGATTGAGGCAAAGAAAGCATGATTTTGTTCGGTGTTCCAGCTTTTGAGAAAACAACCGGCCTTTCTAAATAATATACACTTGTACGACGGCGTCCCTGCGGATCGCTTCCTGTCGGACACGCTCTTCGTCTGATTATCGACCGAGTTTCCCCGCAATACGTGCCTCTGGATTCCGGCATCGATCTTTTTTTCTGCGCTTCCGGCAAATGGCCGGTCTGATATCTCACACGGGCTGCGTTCCGAGTCACCAACCTTAAAAATGCCATCTGTTAGCCCAAGTTTCGCAGTCAAACGCCCAAGACCACCTTTTTTGATGGTCCGACTGCCC
>CAYFVL010000296.1:0-7230 GCA_964346405.1 uncultured Fibrobacterota bacterium | reverse complement strand
AGATCGTGCAACAGCTTACGCAGAATGCCGTGAGTCGGTTGCGAAACTTGGGTTAGTACAAAGCATTCGTTTCCGATGTGACCACACCCAGACGAAAACAGGGCCGGGTCCTTGGGAAAAAAGCAAAAGGGCCGCTCCGAGGAGCGGCCCTTTGCCGTCGGGCTTTTACACCCGACATCCCATCATCATCACACACATCTACCACATAGAGTGGCATAACGGTTGGAAGCTTTTCCAGTCTCATTGCGGATGCCGACCCGGAGATATTGTGCACCCGATCAATCGACTTGCTGAAGGCGGATTCGGATAAATGTATCCGCTAATCGCAATTACCTCATGTGCACAGGGTTAACCCATACCTCAAATCCGCGATTTCGCATTTCGGTGGGAATTATACTTAACGGTTAATTCCACCGTCTAAAGGGCCACGGACTGCCAATCCTGACCCTGCCTCCCTGCCGATCGGAGATACCTATGTATCGTTTGTTTGCATTTCTGATACTCGCAATAGTTGTTACAGTTCCGGCCGACGAAGAAATTGACCAAATAATCGCCGGGGTGCAGCCTCCGGTCCGATATGATACATATACGCCGAATTTCAGCTACGAACAGAGACAATTCACGTTCAATCATGCTACACGGGCGAAAACAGAGAAATTCTGGGTCATAAGGGACGGCGCGAAATATGTGGCGGTAATCCGGTGCAACCACAACCGAAAGTTCTATATGCTCGGATTCGATCGGGAAGCACTTTTCGAGGAACTCTTCATGCCGACGGGACGCTACCACATGGATACCGAAGTCGGACCCGAGTTCGTCACCAGCCATGGAGGGATGTCCGATGCGGCCGAGGCATTCGAGATAATGAATGATTCACTGGTGTACACTCGCACGCTGGGTAACCGCCGCAACCGGTTCATTCTCTATCTCGACAGACGACTGGGGTATTGCCTCGAGGCGGAATTCCAGTTGGGAACTCCGGGTTCCGAGTTTAAAACAACCGGCTTTTTTCCTCCGGGAACCTACGAGCCCTGGATGGACCGGGCAACCCATGCACTCACCGTATGGACACCGGCAAATAGTAATTCTATCGTCGGTTTTTACAACAACAGCCATGCTCTCGACAGAATAGACCAGCCCTCCGACCGTCCCAGCACGCGTGATGGGGGGTTCATTGGGTGTCTGAGCAACGCTGAAGGATGGGGATTTGTCAAAACTCGGCGCGGTGGTGGGAATTCTTCGAAAATATCGGTATGCAATGCACACAACGCCTGGCATGAAACCGTGAATTTCCCCTCCGACGGAGTTTTGCGTCAGCGGCTGATTGGATTGCCGCCCGGAGTAAACTCCAGTATTCTGACAGGTCTTGAGACCATTTATTTCGAGGATGATCGAGCTGCAATTATCCGATTGGACACCATGGAGACGTTCGAGGATCAGCCGCGCCTTCTCAATGCTCCCATTCGTGGCTTATACTCCTCTGGAAAGACCAGAATCAGCACGGAATACGCTTACTCGGGCAACCGATCGCTGGAAATCAGGAAGTACTGGTGGCCAAATCTTCCCCAGGTTCCCCTTTGGCCCAACTCCACGTTTCGGCTCGAAGCCATGGTAATGGTGAAAGGTGAGGGTGCGGAGGGATACATTACGGGCAAAACGTACGAGTGGTCTCCGCATGGAGATCCAACCTGGTATGACGAGCTGCAAACCGAACCGGTAACAGAGTTGGACGGCTGGAAAAAGGTTCAATTTGAAATCACGACTTCGGCATGGGACCCGTTTATCGACTTCCGGTTTCATGTCGGCGAGGAATGCTACATGTACGTGGATGATTTCAAATTCGAATGCGTAAAACGGGAAGTCAAAGCCGACAAAGAGCTTACGGTCTTTCCGCGATTATCCTTCTCGAAAGAAAAACCTCGTGTGCTTTTTCCGGGAAACAGCTCCAGGGTTCCACATGATCGATTTGTGCATCCATTCAACAGTCTTGGGCGTCGCCTGTCCCCCCGGATTTGCACCGATGAAAAAAAAGGTCCCGCCTGTGGTGTGTATCTCATGGAAACGAATCGGTGAGTTGCCGGAAAACCGATCTCAATCCGGCAATTCGATATTTGGCGATGCAGTATTGCCGATTAGTTAATTAATGCAATTCCGGAATAAAGGACGGGCACGAAAAACCTCGACTATGGATTTTCCGGGCGGGGTTGATTCATGACCCGCGAAATCGCTCCATTGTGCCGGCGCTGTCAGAGTATCAATTGCCTCGTAATCGAGCGTCCGCGATTGTCTCGCAGCAGAAAGTGATACACGCCGGTGCACAGTCTATCGGTCTGAAACACCACGCGATGTAGTCCGGCGCCGGTTGGGATTGCGATTTGAGAGTCAATTCGTTTGCCCGCGCTGTTCCATAAGCCCGCGGTCAGGGCATGACCGGTTGCCCCGCGGATCTCCAGACACAGTGTTCGATGCGTCTTTCTTATTGACGAGATGCAAAAAGGGGAAGCGCGCTTACCCGCTTGTTTAACGTGAGATGGAGTGTAGTCATTTCCGCGAAGGCTCAGTGCCGCGGATTCCTCGAACTCCACCAACGCCTGTTTCAATGCCTCGAACTTCTCCGGGTACTGCTCCGATATGTCATTCTGTTCTTTGGGATCCGCAATCAGGTCGTACAGTTTGTAGTCGCCGTCCCGACGAAAGATTTTAAGCTGTTTCTCCACAAGCGCCGATTGCGAATCCGCGCCGGCATAAACCTTCTCCAATTCCTGCGCTTCAATATGCCAGAATGGAATCGGTTTTGTGCGGTCGTCCGCGGCTCCCATGACTATAGGCATAATGTTTTCACCGTCCAACGGCATCGGTTGTCCATCGGGGTAATCGACTCCAAGCATTTCCTTGAATGTCGGATAGAAATCAAGTATCGACACCGGTGCATCGATTACACGGGGTTCGGTTATGACTCCCGGCCAGACAAGCGTGCCCGGGACTCGTATACCGCCTTCGTAAAGGTTTCCTTTCGATCCGTAGAGTGACGGCTCATGGCAACCGTCGCTCCCACAGACCTGCTTTTCACATCCACCCTGGTTGCTGGCGCCATTATCCGTGCAGAACCAGACTTGAGTGTTTTGATCCAGGCCCATGTCGGCAAGCTTCTCACGAAGTATTCCGACACCGGAGTCGGTACCCGTGATTTCAGCCAGGTAATCCCGACAGGGCGAATCCGGATACAGTGAGCGAAACTGCTCCGATGATTCGTAACTGGCATGCGGACTGCCAAACCAGATGCAAACGAAAAACGGTACATCGTCCTGCCCGCACTCTTCTATGAAATCCAGAGCTTTGTGCACGATGGCTTCGGAACAATCACCCTCCAGGCTCACCCGATCCCCCGTTTCGTCGACCAGCAACTTAGCACCGTCATTGAAATGGTTATGGTTCCAGATCGCTTTGTCGTATCCGACTTTGTTCGGGCTGGGTTCATGATCCAGATCGAGATGCCATTTCCCAAAATGCCCCGTCCGGTAACCAGCTTCCTTAAACAGCAGAGGAAGACACTTTTCGTTGTGATTCATTCCCTTTTGCCCGTCAATGAATCTGTTTGGTTTCATCACACCGCTTCGCACATTGCTGCGCCCCGTCATAATACAGGCGCGTGATGGAGAACACTTAACCCCGGCGTAGTACCGTGTGAAGGTGATTCCTTCCTCGGCCATTTGATCTATGTTCGGCGTGTGAACACCATGACCGTTGTACCCGACTTCTTCCCACCCCTGATCATCTGTCATTACGAGGAGTACATTTGGCTTTTCACCCGTGCGTTTTCGGCTTCCGGCACCTAACGACGGCCCCAGAGAAGCCAAGACCGTTGCCGTGCTTGCCTGTTTCATGAATGATCTTCGCGTTAGCTGACTGCTCTTCATTTCAGTTCCCCATTCTTCCACGTTGGCCGGTATGCAAAACGCGCGCGAATTCCCTGCGCATTGCTCTTTTTTTCCCGTGGAGCCAAAAATCCCCCGTACGTGCTGAATTCGTTACCCAGGAGCAGGGCGAACGGTGAAAAACCCTCATTTCCCTTGGTACTGGTAACCAATTTACTCAACCATGATCGTCTGCACAAGCCGAAATGCGTGTTCGGTGTTTTTTATTTGTATCACAAGTACTGTTTTTTCTATATCTTTCTCGGTATGCGATGGAATTGATGATTCACGGGATAGAACAAAAGCCGGCGATCAGAAGTTTCATTGATTTATTCCTCCTCCACCGGCTTGATACGAGATCGACGGAAGTACACGATGCCATTAAATGAACACCTGATTGAGAAAGCTTCGAAATCTGTCTTCGTGTTGGCACGGGAATCGGACGGGCGGCTACCTCCGATACGACGCTTGGCAGAAAAATGGTGTGTTTGCCCCACCACAGCTAACCGGGTTTTGGTTGCATTAGCGAAAAAACAGATCCTCACAAAAGACAATCTTCGCAATCGCTATTTCATCCGAGATTTTGACAGGGATTTTGCGATGTCTGAATGCGATGAGCCATGCGACCGTGTATACTCTATAGTTAGAACACTGACCTCGACGGCAATGTACGACAGAGCCCCGTCAATTCGGGGGATCATGGGACGATTCCGATGCGGGTATTCGACGGCACGAGAAGCATTGGAACGACTCGAAAAGGATGGATGGATAGCGCGAGACGACTCGGGTGCCGGGATTTTTCCGGTAGCCACGCACCAGGGAACGACATCTCTGTACGTAATTTGCTATAAACGCGCTCATCACCATCCATTCGGATCACGTTTCCTTGGAGAGCTGGGGCGCACAGCAGCCTCGCATGGCTGGGATGCGATAAAATTTGCGTATGCAAATGATGTCCGACGAAGGGGTTTGCCGCCGGCAAACGAATCATCGGGATACATTCTCTTCGGACTCCGCCATTACTTTCCATCTTTCCCCGCCACTTCATCCATTCCCGTTGTATATGTATGGAATTGCTCGAAACGTGAATTGCCCGGGAGCAGTTCCAGAGCCGCGGGTAGCGTCAACATATTGATGCACAACAAGGTGGCGGGCATCGAGATCGCACGACATCTATATGCACAGGGACATCGTCGCATAGCGATACTGTCACATATTCACTCTTGCGGAAACGAGTGGGTCAAGGAGAGAGTCGCCGCGATTCAAGGCATCTTCCACAACAGACCCGGGGAAACCTCATCGGTTGTTTTCAGTGCCCCGACAAACAAGTTTGAGTCGCCCCCCAGCCTTAATTCCGAACCAGGTGGCAGATGGCGTGCCGCTCTTCCCCAACGCCTGAGCGAGGCCGAAGTCGACCGATACGTACCGTTCGAGATAACCAAAAGCCTGGCGTCGAATACCATGCAGTTTCTTGAAGGATTGGCGAAAGCAGGTAAAATGATGTTACCCGCTTTTCGGAGGGTGCTGCGGAATGAGGAAATCACGGCATGGGTATGTATCAATGATGATCTGGCATCGTGTGCATCACACTTTCTTCGTACACATGGAACATCTTCCTCCCGGAATATCTCACTAATTAGTTTCGATAATACTCCGTCGGCCGGAATGCTTGGTATTTCGTCATACGATTTCCTTCCGGAAAGCATGGCACGCCTGGCCGTGCAAAAGATTGTCCATCCGAAAAAGCACGAACGTAACCATCAGAAGACGTATGAGCTGGAAGGTCGCCTGGTAGTCCGCGAGAGCAGCCGTCGACGGACTTAGCCCAGGTTTCGCAATTGGTTCTCGTTTTTTGCTATCGATACTGATAACAGGACATTCAAATTGAGCAAAAGATTCTCTTTTACTTCTAACCCAGGTTTCCAAGAAGTCGACAAGTCTTGGGCGTCGCCTGTCCCCCCGGATTTGCACCGATGAAAAAAAAGGTCCCGCCTGTGGTGTGTATCTCCTGGAAACGAATCGGTGAGTTGCCGGAAATCTGATCTCAATCCGGCAATTCGATATTTGGCGATGATGATAAGCGGTCTACGCCGGCGCCGGGCAGGGGGCGAGAAAAACCTTTGCAGACAGGCGCCCGGCCCTTGGAGAGCGCTCTTGAATACGCCGGTTTCCCAAGGAAGCAATTCCCTGAAAAACCGGCTGAATACCACCAGGCCCCGAAAAAAATTCATCGAGAAACCATGATCCGATGTATTGACCGTCTTCCGTTCACCCTTAGTATCACAACATATGCTCCGGATGCCAAAGCGGGAAACTTTACGTGGTCGTTGCCTCTCTGCCCCGAAACAATCCGTCCGACACGCGCACCCGCGGCATTATGGACCGTCACATTCCACATGTCCCTGGCTACCCCGCTCACAACCAGCAAACCTTTGTCATACCGGACAGATACTGCCGTACAACGGTCCCGGACCTGTAACCCATTGGGCGTTTGCATCGCGTGCACCGTACCGTCGGCCAACGGACGGTGAGACTCAACTTTGGTCGGATTATCCGGATCAAAACCAGTCAAAGGCCATACCACTTCACCCGCGTCCTGCTCTTCCAGATGGTGGAATGCCCCGTATTGTCCCGTACCCCCGTCGATCCAGGAAATAAACCGCTTCATTTCTTCTTCCGTAATCCGATCTTTATGTGTTGTCCACAGGGCCTGCCCCAGTCTGGATGCCCGAAATCCGAAATTCCCCGGTTCCGAGCGCCAGCCGTGTACCGCGCCCTCATGCCACTTCGGGCCGTTACTTCCCTCGTTATACCAGAAACCCATTTCGGCCCATGACTGGTATGCGGTTTCGGCGAACCGCGGTCCGCCGTTCTCTACCTTCTCTATATGACAGGGAAGACATGTTCCCGCAATCACGGGCTGTACCAGGCGCGCATAGGAGAATGGTAGTGATCCTTCCGGCCCGGGCTGTAATCCAGACGGCGCCCGTTTGAACGCCTGACGCTGCCCCGTCATTGGCGGGATATTCCATTTGTCTTCATGACATCCGACACAGGTAAGTTGCTCGCCGGGCATGACGTGGGTACCTGAACGCATTGACACAACTGCCCGATCGTGTTGATCAAGAGCCTGAAACAGGATTTCTATTCCGACCGGCGCCTCGAAATAGGCGCTTCCATCAGATTCCACGGGCACCTCGCCAAGGATCGCGCGGGGAAGAGTCCGGTTCATTCCCATTGCCGGTAATACATCCCCGGGAGAAAGCCATGGCTTTACCGCCAGCCCGATGATACGAAGCTTTTTTATTTCCGTCCC
>CAYFVL010000295.1:0-7232 GCA_964346405.1 uncultured Fibrobacterota bacterium | reverse complement strand
GAACCCATCACTCTCTGGGAATCTCCCCGCTCGACCGAAAGCTCAGCGACCAGGGACAAGAGCTTCGCCAACTCCCTTCTAATCAAGAGATCTTGTAACGCACAAGGTGATCTATCTCTCTGATTTAAAACGACTTGTGTGGTTGAGGAAGAAGATATATATTCAAAAAGCAGGGAAGAAAAGGCAGGGTAAATAACTACAATTTCAAACCGTCCGGTTTAACGCAGTTTCAGATCGGCGCTCACATGGTGGGTACCTTAAAGGGAGTTGACGTGAGCAACCTGAATTCAAGTGTGAATAGCTTGGATTCCCGAGTGACGACTTTGGAGGACGCTGGATCGGGGGGGACTGGGAGTAATTGGGTAGTGGGCCAGACAATCCCCCCCGCTAACATTTTTGCTCAGGCGACTGTCCCCAATCAACAAGAAGCATGGTCACATAATTGTGGTGGTGGTGCCATACAACTAAATATGAGTTCAGTCGGGCTTTACCTTATATCTGTGACACAATCTTCGTCTGAGAATTTTCCGAGTGGTGGTTACTGCTTTTGGGAAAAAGATTGGGATCACTTAGTCCTTGACCAGGGGTCAAGCTTCATTTTTAATTGTAGAAGCACAGACGGGTCTCACGGAATCTGCAGAGTTGGTAACAGGGATATCGGTTACCCCTTCACGGTAACTGTCAAAAGCTTGAATTGAGTTTTAAACATGTGCAAGGTGGCGCATGCTTTCGTGCCCCTTGCACATAAAACCCGCCAAAACGGTAAACTGACAGGGAGGTGGCTTTGATTGTTGTAGCCGCCGTAGTCCAATAGCATTAGACTGCACAATCCCACCCCTGTATCGCATGGAGCGACTTGGGAGTTCTGCCTTCCGTATACCCAAGTGTCCAGAGCTTTGCTCATGCGGTTGCTTCAGTAGACATGCTTAGTATTGACAAGAATATGACCAATCATCACAATGAGTTTCTCATCTTCCGGCCTGCGTAGGATGGACCTTTTTTCTTCGCATGATACTCTCTGCAAGGAACGATCCGTACACGGAACAATCCCACCAATGGCCTCCAGACACAGATTTATATCGTTTTGGTTCCGCGAAAATCGGCACATGCCCCCGCCTGTGTGCGGGATTCTCTTTGTTGAGCCGATGTATCTTCACCACGTGGGGCCTGTATTATCCATGGCCGCAAGCCGGTTCTGGGCCGATGAATCCGTTTATCTTCCTCTTTGACAATAATTTCGACAAAATCACCTGAACTACATGCCAAAAGTGCGTGCTACCCAGCCCCACGCACTCGCCGCAACAATTCATCCACACAACTAGGAAAACAAGCCAGCCGTTGACGGTCTGTTGAGAGCAACTCACTCCGCCAATGGAGCAGACCCGGATAGACATTTGAACTATGTAGATAGACACCCGACTCATTTGATTCCAGTTGTGATTGGATCACCCGAAAAAGGAAAAGTGCATCCTTTGGCGATATACCGGAATGCATGCGCCAGAATTTGAGCAAAGCTCGTGAGGTCACACCGAGACGTTTAGCCCATTGCGATACTGAAGGGGTGGCGCAAGTGAAAAGGTAAGTTACCGAACGAATTACCAGATTCGAAGACATCCTGTGATCGAGGAAGGGACATAGCAAACTGTATATACCATAGGTGTTAATGATTCTCTCAAGGATTGGTCCGCATTCTTCACCCCACCCGTCGACAACACAACATGCTCCATGATGATAAAAACGCGCGCCCAAAGCAGGAGACGATGATCGACTAAGCACAACAACCGGGATACGCACAGACAGTTGACTTATCAGGGCAAGCGTATCAGCATAGTCTTCTTTTGTTGTGTCGACCAGTACCGCCACCTCGGACTCAAGCTGGATTTTAGGAATTCGAGGAGCTACTGCTTGCCGAGTGGGTGGCAAGGTCATGCGAATATCTCCACAATATTTGCGATCCGGAAGAAGCATTTCTCCTTCCCCGGTAACGAGAAGAAGTGTTCGCACCTTGCCACCGAATTTGAATTCCGAGTCGAGAATACCTAACCGTCCGGACGGTGCATGGACAGCAAGCCGGCCATTGTGCATAACCCCCCCCAAAAAAAGACTTTGTACTGCTGATGAACTCTCTAATGCAAAATATTTTTCGGGAAACGATACTGTCAAGTAGCAGTCTGTTTAGCAGGTGTTTTCATTCCAAGCAACTACTTCATCTCTTCAATTCGCACTCCAAACGACAAAGGATGCCTGCCGTGGACACAATTGAGCGGGATAGTTGGCTACAGTGCAAACCACTTATAGCAGCAAACCTTACAGTGGCGGCCCTCGGCTCGAACCAGGCGGGATTTGCAGGACGGAAACTGATCGGAACCTGCACCCCAGGTATTATTTGCCAGGCGGAACTGAATATTCGACAAAGCCACCACCAGAAGGGCATAATTACATCTGGCCGGTATGCCTTTGCTGAATATCCTTCAATACTTCGTCCCGTCCCGGACTTGCCGACATGATCAGGGTCTTACTATGTTTCGCGCTGATGCCGATCGGGGCATCAGGTACACCGCTCCGGGCCAGGACGGCGGACTTGATGGTTTCGCCGAATGGGAATGGTTTGACCGTGGTTTCGGAAGGCGCTACATTACTAATGTCCCATGAAGCCGAGGGAAATCCATTTGCCCTGTTTCGTGCGCGTGAAAACGCTCTTCTTCGTATTTCGGAGCACATGGAGTCCGATTCACTCGTGCGCGCCCATTCGCTGAGTCCCGAAAATGTCCGGGCTTTGATCGGGTACATACCGAACGACGGAACCGTGGTTCTCTCCGAACCGTTTCAGCTCGATAGTCGCTCCGGGATTCGTGTGGCTCTGCGGTATTCTCTTTCGCTTTCAGAGCTGCGGGAAAGAATTCGGGAAGCCGTCTCTTCGATCACGCTACGCCAAAATCTTCAGATCTTGCGCGAACTCACTTTGCAGACACTCGAGCATATATCCACTCTGGAAAAGAAATCGACAGGGGCACAGACCGAAGAATCTACTGCTCGAAGAATACAGGCTCTCCAGCTCTGCGACTCAGGCCTGCGCCTTGGGTTTTCATCTGTGGAGCAGTATCCCAAGGCCGGGGACGCACGACTTAGACGAGCCTGTGAACAGGACTCTTCATTCGCATACCCTTACCTATGGCGCGGACAATTGCACCTGCAACAAGGCCGTCCAAGCGAGGCAATAGAGGATTTCACGTCGGCAATCAATCGAGACAAGGGGCTTAGTCGGGCGTATCGGTTACGCGCCGAGGCCAGGCTGCTGCTCGATCAGAAGGAAGCCGCGATTGGCGATCTGACCATGGTTGTCGAGGCGAATCCTAACGAAGCCCCTGCGTATGGAATGAGGGGTTCGCTCTACGCGGAACTCGGGATGTATAAAAAGGCTGTCGAGGATTTCACCTCTGCAATAGAGATCAACCCCAATCACGCCGATGCACTTCTTATGAGAGGGAAATTGCTGGCGCAGAGTGGTGAACATCTGAAAGCAATCGAGGATTTCAAGCACGCCATCGTGATCGATCCCACCAATCCGGTCTATTATCGGCACAGCGGAATGAGCTTTGAATCTCTTGGGGGATACGAAAGGGACGCGATTCGCAAATACACCCGGGTTCTGGAACTTTCGCCCGACGATACCGAGACACTCTTTCGTCGTGCCACGCTGTTCGCCGGCATATCGAATCATAAGAAGGCAGTCGACGATTTCGCGACAATTCTGGAATTCAATCCAAACGATACGACAACCCTCTTTCATCTCGGCCGGAGCCTGCAGGCACTGGAAAAGAACCAAAAAGCCATACGAGCGTTTTCAATGGTTATCGATCTTGACCCCTACCATGCGGAAGCCTACTACAGCCGTGGCTACATCAAAGCGTCCATGGGTCGCTTTGAGGAAGCGCTGGAAGACTTCGACAAAGCCCTCAGGCTCGAGCCCTCCATGACCAAAGCCTACTATAACCGCGGCTTCATAAATTATAAGCTCGATCAGCACGAGAGCGCCGCGGCCGATCTGAACAAGTATCTCGAACTCAGCGGCAACTCGGAGGGGATGGCCTGGAAAACCCGGAAGCTTATTCGGAAAATGGGGTTTCGGCCGGAGTACTGAGAGCATATCTACCCGGTGCTACCTGGTGCATGCCGAATGAATGTAATTGAACCTAACCCAAGTTGCGCAATCAACTCACGACCGTACCGAGCGGAGCATTGCAGTGTGGTGCAGAGCAACGCTCATTCATTGTCCGTTTCCCTGGCTTTCGGACAGACACTGTCCTGGAATACTTTCCACGATACGATTCTCTCCCGCCCCCATTACCCATAACCCGCGGCAATTGTCTATTTTTACAAGACAGCACCGACTATGCCGAATTGATGATTTCTCACCCAAAATGAATGGGTATGAACGAGTGCCGACAGTCTTTTTTGACACCTTTGGCTGCCAGATGAATGTTGCCGATTCCGATATGCTTGCGGATCTCCTTGCCGTACGCGGGTATCAGACGACTCTGGACAGCGAAGAAGCCGATCTTATAGTCGTGAACACCTGCAGTGTCCGAAAACGGGCCGAAGACCGAGCTTTGGCCAAAATTTCGGAGCATGCCGGGGTCAAGGCGAAACGTCGGCCGAATCAGGCACTGTGGGTAGTCGGATGCATGGCCGAACGCATGGGAGAGTCGCTCAGAAAACAGATTCCCGGCGTAAACAGAGTAATCGGTGCCACAAAGATAGAGGAATTACAGCACGATATCGACCATTATCTCGAAGACACGCGGCAGCATACCGGGAAGGAATCGGAGCGCCCCGTATCGGTTAGCTCGTTTATGCCCATCATGCGTGGATGCGACAATTTCTGCACTTACTGTATCGTGCCACACGTTCGCGGCCGTGAGCATTCGGTACCCGCCCAAACACTGGTGCGCCGGATCACGAATATAATCTCACGTGGCGGTAAGGAGATTGTGCTGCTGGGTCAGAACGTGAATTCATACCGGGACGATACACTGGACTTTGCCGGGCTGCTGGAAAAAATTCACTCGATCGAAGGGTTGCAGCGAATTCGATTTACAACTTCTCACCCCAAGGACTTGAGTGAGCGACTTATCGATGCCTTCGCTGATCTTCCCAAGCTCTGTGGTCATCTTCATCTGCCGGTGCAATCGGGCTCAACCCGAATTCTGGCACAAATGAACCGTAGGTACTCACGGGAGGAATACCTCGGGCTTGTGGAGCGAATCCGAAACCGTGTGCCTGACATCGACCTGACAACCGATGTTATGGTCGGATTCCCCGGGGAAACGGAAAAGGACTACAATGATACTATAGATTTGTTTACGCAGGTTCAGTTCACCTCGGCGTTCATGTTCGCATTCTCCGCGCGTGAGGGTACTCCGGCACGTGAGATGGATGACCAGGTTGCCGACGGCGTGAAAAAAGATCGATTGGCACGACTCATTGAAATGCAGACTGAAACAACAAAATCGGCGTACAGATCCATGGTCGGCAAACGAGTATCGGTACTCGTAGCTGCTCGGAAAACCCGGGAAGATCACGCATATTTGGGACAGAATTCCGGCTGCAAGAGAGTGCTTTTTCGAAGCGAATCGGATCTGACGGGAACAATAATCGATGCGCAAGTGCGCGAAAGTAGTGGCATGACCCTGATTGCGGAGCAAAGATGAAATTTCTCAAATGGTCCCTGTTTTTTCTCTTCTCATTTGCCGTTTCCTGGATTCTTATCTCTACATTCTCACAGGAGGAATTCAGCAAAGAAGCCCCCGGCGTTATTTTTGTATACTCAACGCCTTCGATACCGATTTATTTCTACGTGGCGGGGGCGTTTCTGCTGGGACTGCTTATCGGGCTGATGGTGGCTGTTTTCAACTACATTTCCCTGAGTAGCAAAGGGTCCCGCAAATCGCGAAAAATCAAGTCACTCGAGAAAGAAATCGCCAAACTTGGGGAACAACTCACGGAAGCGGAAGCTCGAGAGCAGGTGCCTCGGGCACTCCTCGAAAAAGACCCTTCAAACGATGAAATACTCCGTACGGATTTACGTGAAAACACCGATGATGAAAAGAAATCCGAACAAATTGAGAATGATGGGGACACCGACACGAATCAACCTCTGTAAATTTGGGCTGGGGACGCTTCTGACGGTCTGCGGTGTTCTTCACGCAGATTTCGAGCAAGCCCTGGGATACTACCGAGATGGGAAAATTGCCGAGGCGCGAAGCAAAATCCGCCCTTTGTGCAGCGATTCCGCCGAACCCCGCGTCCGGCTCCTGTGTGCGGCATTGTCGACGGATGCCGAAACGGCTCGACGATTGGGCCTTTCACTAGTCGATGATACGAATGCCTCGGACACTATACAAGCTCAAGCTCACCTCCTTGTTGGGGACTTTCTCACGGCGCGGGAATCCTACACTCGAGCAGTCTTCCATTATTCGCGAGCCTCGGCAATACTCACCGAGGGACTATATAAATATGCTTCAGCACTCGTTCGAGCAGGAGATGCCGATTCCGCAATAAACCTGCTGAGCCGCGGCCCGGATGAGGGGCCCGAATCCCGTAGAAAAGCCTACCACTTGGGAACCGCTTTTCTGGCGAAAAAGAACTACCCGGAAGCCGCAAAAGCATTTCGAGCAGCTATGAAGACATCCGGCGATTCCTGGTACGAAGCTGCCGTCGGAGGAGCATACGTGGCGGCTGTTGAGTTGGGACATTACGAAGAGGCTGAAGGCCTGAAAGAGTCGCTGGAAAAGAACGGTCCGTTTCTTTTGGATCGTCATGCGGAAAAGCATAGAATAGAACCCGGGCAAAAATCCTCCGGACACATCACAGACAGGACTTCCACAAACAAATCAGGCCCGTATTCTCTCCAGGTTGGGGCTTTTGCTTCGGCCGAAAACGCGGCATCCTACCGCAAAGAACTCAAAAAAACGTTTGGAACAGTTCGAATACTCGAAACCGACCGGGGTGAAAACGTTCTTCACCGGGTGCGTGTGGGATTGTTTAAGACCGAAGAGGATGCGCTGGCATTCGGCGAGAAGCAGCTCAGACCGCGCGATATTCCCTTTCGGGTGATTGCCGAGTAGATTCTTCGGATTACTTGGCGCGGTAGGTAGTAGGTAGTAGGTAGTAGGTAGTAGGTAGTAGGTAGTAGGTAGTAGGTAGTAGGTAGTAGGTAGTAGGTAGTAGGT
>CAYFVL010000294.1:0-7241 GCA_964346405.1 uncultured Fibrobacterota bacterium | reverse complement strand
ATTGGCGTGAATTCAGGCGGGGCGAAAAACGCCCGTATTGATTCTTGGCAATTGTCGGTCGCCACAATAGATAGGGTGTTCAGAGAAAAATCAATTGGTTGGGGAGTTGTTCACGAATTCATTTTCGGTCATGAAGACCTCAAATGTCTTATTCAAACCAACGTTCTCGAAGCCCTCATAGATTTTGTCGCGCACATTGACGAGATAAATTCTCCCGCCTTTCTGTTCAACAAGTTTCTTGAGCCGAATAATTAGACCAAGTCCAGAGCTGAACAGTGCTGTCGTGCGCGAAAAATCGAGCACAACCCGATCACAGCCATTTCCCATTTCGGGCTCAATCATTTCCTGGATTCGTTGATGATTATCCATATCGATCGAGTCGGGGAGAGATATCCAGAGAGCATCGTGTCGTTTTTCAATCTGAGTTGAGAAGGATTTCGCCATGATTATGGACCTCTGTTGATCTGATCCACCGGAGTATCCGGCGGCCGGAAATCTGCATTTGAGCCGGACTGTCTGTTGTTTCGTATCTGCTATATATTAATATACGGTCCTGCATCCAGGAAATTCCGGAAATGGGATAGCCGGAAATCCGAAACTCCGGCCCGAGTTTCGTCGCCGGGGCATTTGAGGGTCGTTCAGAAGGAATAAGACAGAAACGAACTTAACCCAGGTCCTTCGGCGGGCAATGCTTCCGAAGTGTACCGAAAAAAGTACCTGTTCGATTTCAGGGCCTCACGGTTATTGTAGAAAATTCCACACCGAACTCGGAAATAGTCTTCCACAAAAATGGTGATGTCCGTGTAGAGACGTCCAGGCAAATCTCTGGGGATAATGATGCGCGAAGGAACCCGGTGTGCGCCGCACTCGAGCTGGAGCCACTGCAATGGCCGCAATTGTATAGCTATACTGTAATCCACATGCGGAGTCTTGTAGGGATCCACGCCATTGGAGTTTTCTCCCGTAAGCAGCACCTTTTCCCCGATAAACGAAAAAGCAACGTCACGCGAGAAAGCGGTTCCGTATCGAACGCGTATTCCTAAACGCCCATATCCGTCGAATGCAGGACCGGTAAGATTCGTGTCGGGATATCTGTTTTCAGCGTCGTATGGGAATTCTCGCCGCAACCTGCGATAAACCGCCTCGACCTCCTCCAGAAAATACACCTGCATGGCAAATCCGGATTCATGTCCGGGGGGGCTCCCCAGAATCACGCGTGTCACCGCGAAGGGAGAAAGAAGACGCTTGTTTTCCGAATCAACAGCCATATCCGCAATAAGCAAACTGTCCAGCTCACGTTTGAACGCCTTGAGGTTCTCGTGTGACCGAAGACGACGGCTATGATATCTTGAGATAAGAACGGCAATCCGCGCTACAGTGTTATCGGACAGTTCAAAGTCGGCCAGACTACTCCGAAGAAGCTCTTCCTCCAGATCAAGCGCGGCCTCAACAGGACGAGTCGGTGTCGTTCGCCCGATACCCGCAAACGGGATTACCCTGAAGTTCCCGGCAATACCGTAGTCTTTTTTGGTGAAGTGGTGAGGAAACAGCTCTTGTTCCCAGTAGTTTTTATCTATGTTGGATGACTCGCCAAAAGAATGGATTAGTAACTCATCCCAGTCATGATAGGCGCGAGACACCGCCCGTGCATTGATGCCCAGAAACGGGTTCAGGAAATCAGGTCCATTCCGGTTAAGGTATCCCGTCATTTCCCGCTCGATCCGCGCATCGAGGTACACTCGTTCGGCAAGCGTATCGACAATCTGCTGATTCTGCTCGCGACGGGGATCGGCTCGGCCCCCTTCGTTACGCTCATACGCAATGGCCGCCTGGAATCTGGACCACATTTTTCGTGAGGAATCGATTTCGGAGACGGGAGCCTCGTATCCTGCGTGAACCCATAAATTCCGGGTGCGAGTATCAATTCGGGCCAATCCAGTGGAATCAAAGGAATCCACAAAGGTTGTGCGGTGTGTTGCGTTTCTTACCCCCAGAGAGAAGCTTTTCTCATCGTATTCGTATCGGTATTGGTTGTATAACCGCAAAATCCGGGTGAATCGTGGCGATTCGGCGGCCACGCAACGGCAGACGGTAAAGAATAGACTGAGAAACGTAAGTATTCTCATTGATACCGCCCTTAGTTGTCGCTAAGTCCAACTTGGTTTAAAGGTACTGCCGTTTTCTTCGTCATTTTCAATCCGTAGATACGTATCGACTTCCTGCTGAAGTTCTTCTACATGAGAGATCAGACCGACAATTCTGTTCTCCCGTCGAAGAGACTGCAGCGTTTCGAAAACCAGGCGCAAAGACTCGGGATCCTGCGAACCGAAACCTTCGTCGAGAAAGAAAAAGTTATGCTCTTCGTCCGCAAAGCTCTGCACGCTTTCCGCCAATGCCAGCGCCAAAGAAAGGGATGCCTGAAACATCTGTCCGCCGGAAAGTGTTTTCACGCTCCGAAGTCGTCCTTCGTTCAGGAAATCGCGGACATAGAACTCACCGTCCGTCGAGGGCTCCAGTCGAAGACGTTTTCTGGTGAGCCTGGTGAAACGCGCATTGGCACTTTGGAAAAGCTGCTCCAGGTACACGGTTGAGACGTATCTGACGAACCCTCCGCCTTTAAAAAGACCCTTTAGTATTCGCAAATTTTCACTTCGTGCCCCTCGGTAGCTCAGAAGGTCTTGAATTTCCACTTTTCTCTTGAGCCGCACCTTGGTTTCGGCTGCGGCACTCTCAAGTTTGCCCAACTCCCGATGCATTCCTTCCATCTCTGCAACAAGAGAGTCGAGGAGCTTTCGGGTTTTCGCATGCTCCTCTTCCGAGTAAGGGTGATTCGAAGCACGTTTCTGGAGAACCACAAGCTCCTTGCCGACCGAATAGATCTCTCTGCGAAATGCGGCGCACTCCTCACGTTCCGCCGACACGTCCGGCGTTTCGGCAAGGATGCGTCGGATCTCCACCTCATCGGCGAATTTCGAATCACTCATGGCTCGGCTCAGTGCATTCCGAATCGAAACTGTCCGCTTGAGCGATTCTTCATGATTCCCCATTTTCTCCTCGACGGCGCCATGGAGGGCATTTTTGCGATCCGATAACTTCCTGAATCGCGCCTGTGCTTCATTGTACCCTTTCTCAACGTCGGATGCCGTTTGGAGCAGATCTTGTGCCTCGTTTCGAATGTCGTCATCATTCCACGAGTCCCACTGAACCAGATTCAGGTGCCGAAAGGAATTTGTTTTTGTGGTTTTCTCAATCGCAAGGGCCTGCACTTGATTCTCAAGCTCCCGAAGACGATTCGCCCACTGTTTTTCACAAGCTGCTGTTTCACGAATCACATCTCTTTTTGACCGAACGGTTTTTTCCAGCTCTTCGATTCGCTTTGTTTTACTACGAGTCTCGGCAAGTTCACGCTCTACAGTATCGTACTCGTCGAAGGACTGTTTGCGTTGCCGAAACGACTTCTCCCGTTCACTCAATTGATTGCGTTTTTGGGCGAGTTCTGTAGTCAACTGATCACGATGGCGTCGCCGTTCGGCATATCCGGCTTCGAACGAACTAATATCAACCAGAAGCGCACTGCCTTCTGAAATTGTAGTATCGATTCGCTTAAGAGCTTTCTGTTTATTTGTCAGAGTTTGGTGAGAATCGCGAGAATCGTAGATGGAGGGGTGCTCCAGAGCCCCGCAGAGGGGACAGGGGGCTCCGTCCTTCAGCTCCCGCGCAAAATCGGCCAGCCCCGCGCGCAGCTTCAGGGCGTCGATGTGTTCTTGCAGTCGGGTTCGCTCTTCAACCAGTGATTCGATTCTCGTGTCGACCCTCTGCCTGATTTCCGCAATCGGCCCCTCTCCACCGTCCGGAATCCAGGCTTGTACTTGTCTCATCAGGGGGCTCAACTTATCGTCTCCGACACGCTCCAATTCGACCAGCCGTTTCTGAAGCTCTTCCACGGATTCGGTCAGTGCACGTTGGTCCAGAAACCAGTTCTTACATTCCAGGAGTTCCTCTATACTACCGAGGTCGGATCGCAATTCCTCAATCTCCCGCTCAAGCGTTAAGATTTTTTGCTCAAGCGCTTCACGTTTTTTCCTCAAACGTTCGGGCTCTTCCGCGGCTTTCCTTGCCTCAACCCTTTTGTCGGCCTCTGTTCGTTTCAGTTCATGGACTTCCACCAGTATCGACAATTCATGGGCGGTTTCGATACGCCGAGGCCCAACTTCGACCTCGGCCTGAAGTTCATCTATTCTCTTCGTGCATGATTGAAGTTCCTCTTCGATCTGGGACAATTCATTCTTTTTTTCCGAGATTTGTCGATCAATCTCTTCTCCACGACGGCTCTCTTCGTCCAAGCCGCGGAGCAGTTCGGAAAAGGTGTTTCGGCAGTTTTCGTATCGCTCGAGATGTTCTTCGCGACGGCGTATGTCCGGTTCTTTTGTCTTCAGGTCTTCGTATGAAGTACGTGTCTTCTCAAGCGTGCCGTGAATTTCGGCCGATGCACGAAGATTCTGTTCGCGTTTTTCCAGGTCTTCACGCCTTTTGCCATGTTCCTTGAGTTTTTGTACCGCTTCCTTGTGGCGAACTAGAATTCGTTCCAGTGCCTCCTGCGAAATATCGCGGAACCCGGCGGCTTCACCTTGCAATCGGTTGTATTCGGCTGCATTTTCGGTTTCGAGTCTGGATACCCCGGCGCTCAGATCGAACCGGTCGAGGCCGAAAAGATCACGCAGCATGGTCGTTCGATCCTTGCTGCTCAGTTGAAGGAATTCCTGGAATTTACCTTGAGGGATTATAATGGTTCGGCGGAAGTTCTCATATGACAGGCCCAATATCTTTTCGGCGTCGGTTGTCTCGAGTGGCACCCATTCATTGTCCTCCCGCGCATAGGCGCTTCGGTTCGGCGTGCGTACGTTATCGAATCGGCGCGAATTTCTCTTGCATCGTACGGAGAATCGATAGGTACGACTTGGCTTGCCGGCGGCAAAGTCAAACTCTATGAACATCTCGTTCGACCGGAGATTCATCATGTTGTATGCGACATTGTCGCGCTGATGAAGTCGTTCGGTCCGACCATAGAGTGCGTAGGAAACCGCTTCCAGAATCGTGGATTTGCCGCTCCCCACGCTGCCGAAGATGCCGAAAAGCCCGGCGTCGGTCAATCGTTTGAAATCTATCAACTGTTTACGGGAATAGGAGTATACCCCCTGGAGGGTAAGGCTAAGAGGGATCATGAATTATCCCCCGCAACGACTTCCTGGAACAACGAGAGGATATCTCCTCCGGGCGCCTGTCCCATCCGTCGGCAGAAATAGTCCTTGAAAAGCTCGGACATGCCTTTCGACAGATCGATCGAGTTACCCCTATTCGCGAATTCGTAGGTACCGGGGCCTGTTTCCGGTATGATCGCCACGATACGGTCGTGAACTTCATTTATTCGTGCACGGTCTTCGGATGCCAGATATTGGTCCGTCGCCATCGTCAGCTCAACATACGCATGTGAGTTGTCCGACAACCAGGAAAGGGCCGCTTCAACAGTCGTGTGGCGTCCGCGAATCAACGGTTTACCTTTTGTGAGAGGGATCTGTATCGCCCTGGCCGGTTCCCCGGGGTGTACATCCACGATAGTAACCGATTTGGCATCACCGGATTCGGCAAATCCGTATCCCAGCGGACTCCCGCTGTACACCACCGGAGCTTGTTCTTTGTGGTAGACTCGCCGTCGATGCAGATGACCCAGGGCAGTATACTGCACTTGTGAGGGAATAGCGTCGGTATAGATCGCCTGAGCACCGCCCACGTGCAGAATAGGTTTCTCCTCGGTGGGCTCTTCCAGCGGGGTTTCGCCTCGACCGACGAAAAACAGATGCGCGGCAAGTAGATTCACTCCTTCTGCGTCGCAGAATTCGGCAGCCAGATTCGCCCAGTGACGGGCAAGCACACTTCGGAGTTCTTCTTCAGGGTTTTCACCGCAAAAACAGGCGCGAAGACGGTACTCATTTGCGTAGGGTGTACCAATAATTCTGAGGGGGTGCCCAACCGACGGCGTTCGTATTTCGACGGCGCCCGGCCGGGACCGTGTGATCTCAATGCCTTCGCTGAGCCGAAAGGGCCGAACCGTAGTGAGTGGATAACCCAGAAAAACAATTCCACACTCGCGCGCAAGCGGATCGGGGGCCTCGATACGGTCGGGGGAATCGTGGTTTCCCGAAAGGGCGACAACTGCTCTGCGACCATTGTCGGCCAAGCTTTTCAGAGTGTGATAGAGTAGTTCGGTCGACTCGGTTGGTGGGTTGTACGTATCGTAGATGTCCCCACTGATCAAAACCGCGTCCACACTCTCTCGTTGCGCGATATCGACGATTTCCTCAAGGACTTGGACCTGTTCCTCGTGACGGGAAAAGCGGTCCAGCCGTTTTCCAAGGTGCCAGTCGGAGGTGTGCAGTATTCTCATTGCGTCCTGTCGTTGTTTCGCGTATTCAGCGCGAGAGTACTTGTCTTACCTTGTGCCACAATCCCTTGCCGATCATCTTGTCGGCTGTCGCGAGCACTTCCTTCACCAATATAAGTATATCGCTTTTCCCGGCCCAATGGCGTCGTACGATCTCCGGATCCACATTGTTGACGATACCGTTTATGACATACGAGGCTAAAGCGATATCGTCCACAAAACCGATTGGCCCGACCAGGAGTTCGGGCAAGAGGTCGAACGGCATTATAAAATACGCCAAAGCCGCAACAACCTTCGCCTTGTGTTGCACCGGTACCTCGGGATCAATCGACAGTCGAGTAAGAAGGTGGAAAAGATCGGGGGCGATCAGGATGTATTTGGCCCATCGGTATCGCTTGGCATGCTTGGACTCGGCCCATTTGTCGATTTGGCTTCGCAGTTTTTTGTAGAAATCGGTTTGTTGGTCCACAGTTGCCATGTAACCCTCCAAGGCGGCGGAGCCGCAGAACCAGGAAAAAGGACAATGCGTCTCTTCCAGCCCAGGTTTCGCAGTCGAAGGAAGAGCATTATGCTCGTTCTCGGCTGCGAAACTTGGGCTAGTGGTATTCAGTCGGAGTCCGTGCCTTCCCGGTACAAATATACCCACTTTCGACCAAGCATTCGGAACCATTATCCGACAAATCTGGAAAAAAACTCGTAAATGACTACGAATGAGGTGCAGTGTGGAGTGCAACTTAATTAAACCTAAACTGAGCGATTCTCTCGCGGAAAATGGCTAAATCTCATGGCCGATACGGATTTC
>CAYFVL010000293.1:0-7292 GCA_964346405.1 uncultured Fibrobacterota bacterium | reverse complement strand
GCACAACATCTTACGCATACTGCTCGTTCTCGACTGCGAAACCTGGGCTAGTGAGTAATCACCAGGCGTCGTGAGATTATCCGGGTTTTGGTATGCACCAATACAAGAAAACTGCCCGGTGGAATTTGCGCCGTAAAATCCACTTCATGCGAGAGGTCGGACTTCGGATTACGTAACGACGCAACAGCTCTTCCTTTTAAGTCCACAATCGTTATGCGGTCTATTGCATTGGGACGTGCTCCTCTCAGCCTGATGTGAGTCTGTTTCCGTCGACTACCGACAACATTGATCTGTACGGGGGAGGCATGGGCGGCAGGTTTCGCTACAGTCCGAGTTGACGGAGTTACCTCTATTTTCATTTCGTCGTGTGTCGTCAGCTCGCCGTCGGATACGCTCAGGCGTACCCTGTGTCGTCCCGACTTCAATGTATGTACCTCGGTCGTGTGGAAGTACGGTGTTGTAAATCTCGGCTCATCGGTTCCCCAGACGTACTCCCATTTGAATTGAAGAGATTCATTCGGCAATCCGTCATCCTCGATGCGTGCCTTAATTCGTAAAGCGAGTCCTTCCTCGAGAGTTGTGTCCGAGGGCAGCATGACAAAGGGAGCCAGATTTCGTTTTTCCGGGAGAACCGAGACCAGAACATGGTTCCTCACGAAAATGTCGCCGTCGTCGGCCGTCAGAACAAGCATGTACTCTCCCGTGTCGGATGCGGTGAATCCGGTCACCATCGAATCCCGATGTGAAAGGGTCACCGAGCCCGGCCCCTGCAAAACCTCCCATCGAATGGTTGGCTCGGCCTTTGGGTAAAAGTCGTCGGATACGATACCGTACAACGTTATTACGTGGTTGGGATGAGCCTGGCGGTCCGGCCCTGCATTGACGACAGGCGCATTGTTGGCCTTCATGCCACCCAGATCCAGCGTCATACTCGCGGAGGAGCTTGCGCCGTGAATATCTGTAGCCGTTAGCTGCACCGAATGGCGACCCGCGGTCGAGAAAATATGGCTGACGACTTCACCTCCGGCGTATTCCGAGCTATCGAAACACCAACTGAATACCAGTGAATCACCATCGGGATCACTGGAGGAAGATGCGTCGAAGCGCAATGCACATGGAGCCGTTTTCGTATCGGTATTCACGAGATCGAACTTCGCAACCGGTGCATGGTTTTTTTGTGTAGACTGGAATTCGATGGAGATATGCCGGAGGGTATTCTCGGTGATTACAGGGTCCGGAAAGTGTACTGATGTGTCCGGACCCCGGAAGTGAACCGAAAAGTCCGTTAGTTCGAGAGGTGAATCCGGACGAGTATCTCTCATTTCCAGAGTGTATCTTCCGATTGCCGTATCCGGAACGGCAATGTCACTGAGATCAAGGATAAATGGTGCAGCCGTTCGTGACTGGGAGCCATCAAAGGCAATCGCTCCTCCGCGCAGATCGAAAGCAATTGGAGTCCATTCGCGCTCCGCGTCGGGGTCCGACTCGAGCGAAGTGATAAAGGAGAAACCGATTTGGTTTCGTTTGCTGTGCACTGCTGTAAATCTCGCCGTCACACGTGGGATATACCCGATATGAGGAATCGTCAGGTACACTTCTCTGCCGATAATCAGGGGTCGACGATCGGGGGGAGGCGACCAGTTGGGCACCTTCGTTCGTGCCCGGACCGCATCATACGCCACCCAAACCAGACCGTTGCGGGTGAAGGATGGTCCCCAGGAGTTGACGACCAGGTATGCCCCCTTTTCGCCGGGATCCACCGAAGAGTTTTCGTTTATGTCTACCCATACGTGATCGTCATATCCGACAACCACGAGGGCGTGCCCGTCCCTGGTGCCGTCCATGGCGTATGCGATTTCCTGCCCTATCGTTGAATCATCATGTGGATCCCTCGGATCATCCCGAGTGGTACTGTATTTCCACGATCCGATCTTCGTCCTGAAAACCGGCGTGTGTCCCTCTTTCAGCACAGCACGAAGCGTGATTATGCCCGATTCGGAATCCACGAGTTTAAAGGTGCGAGTGCCTGCCGAGCGAAACCGGATGGCGGATTCCCAGATGTGGGGAGCGGTCGGCCATTCGCGGTAGTTTGTATCGTAGGGAACATCGGCAAGTGTGGCAGCGCCGTGGTCTCGAAGAAGTCTGAAAATATCGTTGAGGGATGATCCGTCATCTTCCCCGTTATTGGTCAGGTTATATGCCCATTTGGGTGAGAATATTCGTGTCGAATCACCCTCGGCGATATTCCAATCCCGAAGACGTGCGTACTCGTGAGAGTACTGGTAGTAAACGATCGCCCAGGCCACACAGGACCCAAGATCGAGTTGGCTTCGAATCGGTGGGAATGACGGAAGACGGGAGTTATCGACTTTGCCGGGGAGTGTATATGCGTTTTCTTCGTGGTTTTCGGCTGAGAAGATAACGAATGTCAGGAAAAGAACACAAAGCGCAATTAGCCCTGTCCTGTTTACCGAGATGACCGATCCCGACTGAGTTTCGTCGGTGTTGTTGCCGGTACACATAGAGCCCTAACCGAAACAGAGTCCTTGAGAAAATACCATGTAAATGCCGTGCAATAACCGGACCCATGCCGGCATCGGCGAAATCCGGGATAGCATTGGACGTGTATCAATTCACCTCGGCACATGGTATTTTGGTCGATCGCAATGTATTCGCGTGCCGCGCCGGCTTACGCAGAATGCCGTGAGTTGGTTGCGAAACTTGGGTTAAGTAATCGGCGGGGGAGGAGCACTTCAGGGGATGGCACGAGATCCGGGAGATATGGAGACCAATTTCGAAGTACGTTCGTTCGACAGCTTTCTGTCGCCCCAGGAGTATCGTGACCTCCCGAAGCATCCTCTTACGATTGTCCTGGACAATCTTCGGAGTGCATTCAATGTCGGCTCGATATTTCGATTAGCGGATACAATGCGGGTGCGTCGCCTCATTCTGTGTGGATACACGGCACATCCTCCCCACCCAAAACTCGACAAAACGTCATTGGGCACGATCGACTTCGTTCCCTGGCAGCACTACGAACGCACCAGCGATGCCGTGCGGTATTTGAAGAAGAGCGGAATACCCGTATGGGCGGCGGAAACCACCTCCCACTCAATCAGGTATGATTCAATTCCATACCCCGAGGAATTGGCAATTGTTTTTGGGAACGAAGCTTTGGGAGTGGAAAGGCAGGTTCTGGATATGTGTGATCGAATGATCGAGATCCCCACATACGGCTTCAAGAATTCTCTAAACGTGGCAACTTCGGTTTCCGTGATTGGGTACAAGTTTCTCGAGAAAAAGAAAAGGCCGCCTTCGCTGGGAAAACGGCCCTGAACTCATGCGATACTTAAGCAGGTTTAGCGTCGACGAAATCGGCGGGATTCGTCACGCAATCGCTTGCGCTTCGCGGCATTGAGTTTTCGCTTCTTTTCTTCACTCGGTTTCTCGAAGTGACGATACTTTTTCACATCGGAAAGAATACCGGCTCGTTCACATGTCTTTGAGAAGCGTTTCAATGCCCTTTCAAAGGGTTCGTCCTCGCGCACTCGAATACCATTCATATACCTGATCACCTACTTTCATCGCTTGTAATTTTCGGGTCATCATAAGCAATCTAAAATAACATAATTCACATTACTATGCAAATATGATGCAGTAACCGGTTTGGTATGGCCGTACTTGGTATCCGAAGAGGTATTTTTCCGCGGAGTCGAAATACCGAGGGGTAGAGCGGTATGCCGTGAGTTGATTGCGAAACCTGGGCTATTTAGAGAGGGACACTATGGTTCGGTTTGGACTGGATGTTTTCCTGGAGAAATTCCCTTCCAGGCTGCGCGGCAAACGCCTTGGCGTGGTCTGTCATGCTGCGTCGATATCTCGATCGTACTCTCATATTCTCGATGCGCTTTTTCAGCATCCGGATGCCCGGCTAAGTGCGGTGTACGGTCCGCAGCATGGTCTTTTCGGCCAGACGCAGGACAATATGATTGAATGGGAGGGGGGCTTCACTCATCCGCGTTATAAAATTCCAATCTTCAGCCTCTACGGTCGTTCGCGAAAGCCGACTCCCGACATGCTGTCAAAGGTGGATGCGCTGGTGGTGGATCTTCAGGACGTGGGGGCTCGTCCGTACACCTACCTATGGACTCTGAAACTGTGCATGGAGACCTGCGAGGAACATGGCATCGAGCTGTGGGTGCTGGATCGTCCCAATCCGATAGCAGCGGTCTCCGATGACGGCCCGCTGCTCGACGATTCCTTTCATTCGTTTGTGGGTGGGGCTCCTATTCCTTTGTGCCATCGTATGACAATCGGTGAAATAGCGGTGCTGCTCCAGGGGCTCTATTACAAAAAAGCAAACCTGAATGTAGTATGGATGGAAGAATGGTGGCGCGACTCTCTATGGCCGGAAACCGGACTGCCCTGGGTTCTTCCTTCGCCCAACATGCCGACCCTGGATACCGCGATTGTATATCCCGGAATGGTTTTGCTCGAAGCAACCAATCTGTCCGAAGGAAGAGGTACGACGCGACCATTTGAACTTTTCGGAGCGCCTTTTATAGAGCCGCGAGAGCTTCTGAAATGGCTTCATACGATGCCTCTTTCCGGATGTATTCTGCGAGAGCACAATATCATTCCCACATTCCAGAAATGGACGGGAACCTATTGCGGTGGTTTGCAGATTCATGTTACCGCTCCCCGCGTATACCAACCGGTCACCACGACCTCCTTCATTCTTGCGGGAATTCGAGAAATGTGGCCCGAAGAGTTCTCGTTCAACGAACCCCCGTATGAGTATGAAACCGAGAAAATGCCGTTTGATATATTGTCGGGTGATACAACTCTGAGAACGGCTATCGAGACCGGCGAAAACATCACTGGACTGAGCGAGGAGTGGAAGAACTCATACAGTAGCGTTTCGGATCTCGTGGAATCGGCAAAACAGTACCCGGAGGCCCGTCCATGATTGGATTCATTCTTGCCGCCGGATTCGGGACTCGATTACGACCGCTCACCGGACATGTCCCCAAAGCTCTTGTACCGGTGTGCGGAAGACCGTTGCTGTCGCGTGCGCTGGATTTCATGGAACACAGGCTGTTCTCCCGGATTCTGGTAAACGTGCATTATCTTGCCGACTCAGTGTTTGAGTATCGCGAAGCCGAATCACGGGTCTTTGAGGTGAGTCATGAGAAAGACGAAATTCGTGGAACCGGGGGAGCACTTTACTATGCCCGAGAGTTTCTGGAGAAAGACGATTCCTTCTGCGTCATGAACGTGGATATCCTCTCCTCCTGTGATCCGAGTCGTCTCGCACGGGAATTCCTGGACTCGGGAAGCGACTGTACATTGATAGCCGCACCGGCGGAGGATACCGGCACAATTCTCCGGCGGACGGGTGACGGTACTTATGGTGGTCTGCCCAACAGTCCGATAACAGCTTCCGATACGGCCGAAGGAGTGGATTTCATCGGGCTTTCCTTCTACCGTAAAGAGTTTCTGTCAATGGTGCGCGAAGACGATTTCTCCCTTGTACCGGTGTGGCGTCGGGCTTTTGAACGGAATCTCGATGTTCGGGTGAGCGTAATTGATGGCTGTAATTGGTACGATGTCGGGTCTCCTTCGGCGCTGGCACAGGTTCACTTTGATGTAGTCTCGGGGCAGTACTCTCTTCCGGTTCCGGACGGCTACACATTCGACGCATCCGGCAAGCGATGCTATCCGTCCGGGATGACCGCCGGGGCCGTGGATGCCCTGGGGGGCGAAGTCTGGTGTGATTCGGAAGATATCTCTCCGGGCGCATCGGTTCGTCGAAGCGTGATATTCCCTGGTGCCGGGGTGGGCCATGCCGAAACTGTTTCAGATGCACTCGTAACTCCGTGGGGGCGAATCGCTTTATGAGGGATACGCAGTCTCTGTCTCCGGCACAGTTTGACTTTCTGCGAGAAAACCTGCCCGGGTTCTCTCTTGATAACTGGAGGATTACTGAAGCCGGGCGTGCCGGTTCACAGCGATCGTTTCTTCGGGTGCAGTCGACGACAAACGGAATTGAGTCGTATGTCCTGGTTATCTGGGACGGTTCGGACCCGGATTGGTCACGGTTCGTGGGGATTCACAAGGATCTCGGAGAATACGGGTCGGTATTACCCACCATCTACGCGGCGGATCCCGACCGTGGATTGATTCTTGAGGAGGATCTGGGGAACCGTACCCTGAAACAGGCATGCATCGAGAACGATGCGGGTTCTGAACAGACGATGGAATACTATCGGCAGGTGCTTAAAGCGCTTCTTGAATGGCAGAAAACAGATGTTTCCGGCTCTACTCATATTTCCGGACGAAGTATGGATTACGGAACCTTCATGTGGGAATCGGAGTACTTCGCCGTGCATTGCGTCCGTGAGTACTTCGGCATTGATTCCCTCACGACGGGTGAGTGGCTTGGGGAGCGAATCCGGATGGCGCAAGTTGCCTCGTCGGCGCAACCGGTTGCTATACACAGAGACTTTCAGTCGGAAA
Source organism: uncultured Fibrobacterota bacterium (assembly GCA_964346405.1). Taxonomy (GTDB): domain Bacteria; phylum Fibrobacterota; class Chitinivibrionia; order Chitinivibrionales; family CAYFVL01; genus CAYFVL01. Next base: position 773 of record CAYFVL010000293.1, on the reverse strand, counting down.
ACATACTCATCAAAAACGGAGAGATTCGGTTCGTGGACTATCAGGGAGCGCGCCTGGGACCGGCCGCTTACGATCTTGCCTCACTTCTTTACGATCCTTACGTGCAAGCATTGTCGGCCGAAGATCGCAGAGGACTTCGGGAGTATTTCCTTGCCGAAGGAGGGGACGATGGAGGGGATTCCGTGTATCGAACCGTGGCGCTGCAGCGCAGTATGCAGGTCCTGGGGGCATATGCGAATCTCATGCTGCACAAAGGAAAAAGATGGTACGAAAGCTACATCCCGGTGGGCATAGGGCGACTGCGTGATATTCTGGCCGACGGAAAGGATTATCCCCGGCTTCGGGCTATTGTCGATGAATGTCAAGGCCGGATTGCTTAATTAAGCATTATGACGGGTTCCGAATGATTGTGCGATGGCGTGGAAGTGTTGGGGCGACGCACTATCGTATCGAGCGAGCAACTACCGAAGCGGTTCGTTTTCTCCCGGTCGACACCCTGAATGCAACGAGCGAACTTTTTCCACCAAAGGGTCCCGCCGGTACTAAAGGCGGTATTGTCACAAAAGAACCCCGGCCCGGGCTGAAGGCCCGGGAAGAACAATGCCACGCCATCCCCAGCCCTGAAGTGGCGGGACATATTTGTTTTTGTACGCCGAATCGCGGCGAATCGATTACGTGCCACGGGCAAACCAATTTATGTTGCGCCCCTTCAGGGCTGAGGTTGCGTTTTGCCGGGATTTTACCCAGGCCTTCAGCCTGGGCTTGTATGTCAG
>CAYFVL010000292.1:0-7317 GCA_964346405.1 uncultured Fibrobacterota bacterium | reverse complement strand
TCGCCCCTCGGCATTTCGGCTTCGCTCAATACGGCGCTCCGCTCGGGACATCGCCCCTCGGCATTTCGGCTTCGCTCAATACGGCGCTCCGCTCGGGGCATCGCCCCTCGATGTTTCGACATTTCGACACCGCTCATTTCGACACCGCTCATTTCGACACCGCTCACTTCGACACCGCTCACTTCGACACCGCTCAGTGCAGCGCGGTACGGCGTCTTTCGACTGTCGAAACCAGGGTTAATTTACACATAATATAGTGCAGCCAAGCGTAATGTCCTCCCCCAAATCATGACTGAAAGGGGCAAACTCTTTACTCTGAGTGCATTCCCAACAATGAACCGGTAAGCCGTTGTTCACTCCCGGCACATTTCGATCTCCGGACATAGCCGGAGTAATCCGGCTTTGCCCTGGTTTACGCCTGTATTGAGCCGGCATAAATCACATTGGCATGAATGCGGAAACCGGAGGTGGCGAAGTTATCGTGTATCTGCCGTGGATTCCCAATGAGCCGCGGATTTCGACGGCTGTTGGCGGTTCGGTATCACACTGCCGTAGGGGGCAGAATCGGGCTTTCTCATGCACAGAGGGCGCCCGCGTTTCATAAAAAAAACGCCCCCGGATCCTGACGGATCGGGGGGCGAAGCGGTGTCCCCCTCCAGGGACAAGCCTGGAAAAGCTTCCGCTTACTCGAAAATTTTCTTTATGCGATCGAACACCTCATCGATCGTGCCGATACCGTCGATATCCCGTACGATTCCTTTCGGACGGTAGTAATCAAGGCACGGCTCGCTCTGATTCTTGTAGGTGTTGATTCTGTTTTCGATTACCGCGGGATCGGCATCGTCGGCGCGGCCTTCAATGGTAGCGCGTTTGGCCAGTCTCGCCTTGATCTCCTCTTCGGCGACCGCTATGTTCACTACGTGGTCGAGCGGTTTACCCAGTTCATTCAGGATTGTATCCAGAGCTTCGGCTTGTGGAGTGCTGCGCGGAAATCCGTCGAGAAGGAACCCGTCGGCAACATCACTCTGAGCCAGTCGTTCCTTCACCATGGCTATGGTGACTTCGTCGGGAACGAGTTTACCCTGCTCCGAATAAGATTTGGCGGTTTGTCCCAGTGCGGTGTCGTTTTTGATATGATGCCGGAACATGTCGCCGGTGGATATATGCGGAACATTGAGGAAATTGGTCAGTTTTGCCGCCTGCGTTCCTTTTCCGGCTCCCGGAGGCCCAAAGAGCACTACATTCTTTCCAGCCATATAGCCCGCCTTTCGCATGTTTTGTTTAGAACTGCTGTACGAATTGCTCAGACGGCTCGCCTGAGACGAAGCAAAATAATTCAGGCACGAAAGTGGTTGGTCGTTTCGGCCTGGAAAAACGATTTCAGGATAGGAGTCGGAGTTGGATTGAGGGCCGCCGCGGTCGGCAGGTTTTTAGATATAGAATAGAATAGAATAATTAATCAATATCACAAAAATATCAACGACTAATGAGGCTTTTCCGTATGATCTCAATTGGGAACTGCCCGGAGAACGTCGGCTCACCCCGACGTTGAGTGCGTCATCGACACAAGGGGTTTTTTCCGGCTCAACACAAACTTTGCGTTCTCGTGTTGAAGATGAAGCTCCTCGCCTTCTACCAGTCGGTAGGTCACCTGCTTCGGCTCCATCTTGATCTCGATCATTCGACCGCGAATTGTCAGGCGGAACCGGAGCAACCGAATTTTCTTCGGCAGCTTGGGACGAAACGATACCTGACCGTCATAATCCCGCATACCCGCCATCCCGTTGACAATTGCCATCCAGGTGCCGCCCATGGACGCCATATGCAGTCCGCTTTTCACGTTGCCGCCGATATCGCCCAGGTCCATCATCAATGCATATCTGGCGTATGCCTCGGCTTTCTCCATGTCGCCCAGCTCAAATGCAATTATCGATTGTATTGACACCGAAAGGGAAGAATCTCCCGTTGTTAACTTGTCGTAGTAATCGAAATTGCGTTTCTTGGCCTGCAGGTCGAATTCGTTACCCAGGAGAAACAACGCAAGCACGACATCGGCCTGTTTAATGACCTGATGGCGGTAAATGACCAATGGATGGTAGTGCAGCAACAGCGGAAATTTTTCGGGCGGAATCTTGTTGAGATCCCATTTCTTTTTCTCCAGAAAGCCGTCGTCTTGCGGCAGAATCTTCAATTTTTGGTCGTACGGGAAGTACATGTTATCCGCCGCCTTTTGCCAGGCGGTGACCTCTCCGGGCTTTAGGTTCGTGCGATGTCTCAGGGTGACGAACTTGTCGTGATATTTTTTTCGCATCATGCGGACCACTTTGGCGGCATACCAGAGATTTTCCCGTGCCATGAGGTTGGTGAACGTGTTATTGTTCACCACGGTATTGTATTCGTCGGGACCGGTGACCCCGTCAATGCAGAACTTGTTGCCCTTGTTACTTGAATAGAAGCCCAGGTCATGCCACATGCGTGCAGTCTCGACCAGCATTTCCGCCCCGTAGTCGAGAAGAAAACTCTCGTCACCGGTGACATCGACATACTTTTTGAGGGCATACATGATATCGGCATTGATATGATACTGAGCCGTTCCTGCCGCATAATACGAAGATGCCTCTTCGCCGTTTATCGTTCGCCAGGGAAACAACGCTCCCGGGTGTCCGACTGTCTCGGCTCGCTTCCGTGCTTCATCAAGCATGGTATATCGGAATCGGAGCAGGTTGCGGGCAACACGGGGGGATGTGTACGTGAAATAGGGGATGATATAAATTTCGGTGTCCCAGAAATAGTGACCTTCATACCCCAGTCCTGTAAGCCCCTTGGCCGGCACCCCGGAGTCCTCGGTACGTCCGGCCGCCTGAAGCATATGAAACAGGTTGAATCGGATCGCCTGCTGCATCTGGGTATCGCCCTTTATCCGAATGTCGCCCTTTTCCCAGAAATCTTTCATAAATGTCTTCTGGTTTTTTGCAACCCCTTCGAATCCGGCCTCGATAGACCGGTTCATAGTCCAGATACATCGTTTCCCCAGATCTCCGGGATGTGTCCTGGGTGACGTTGCATAGGCGATATACTTTATAATGCGAAACGATTTTCCTTTTTTCCCATTTATACAGAATATGATCTTTCCCGAACCGTCTTGACATTCGGTTTTGTGCGTATAGGGGCATTCGGTCTCTATGATATGATCCATACCACAGGCGAGATTCATTCGGCTGCTCTTCGTGGTATAGCCCTGGATTATGCGAAGGTCCTCACAGGATTCGTGGGCGATATCGAGCACGTTGGTCTTGAACCCGCTCGTGGTGCGGGGATCGTATTCTTTTCCCTGCTCATTCTGGTGTATTACCATTTCCGAAGATATCGCGACCGGTGCGTCGGCATTGAGAAGCGTGACTTCGTAAGATATCGCGGCCAGGTGGCGATCCTTGAACGAGACAAGTCGCTGGGAATTGATCGAGACTTTCTTGCCGTACGGAGTTTCCCAGATTATGTCCCGGGTGAGAATACCGGACTTCATATCGAGTACACGCTCGAATCTGTCGAGAGCGGCGCGTGGAAGGAAGAACGGTTCGTCGTCGACATAGAGCTTGATGATCTTACAATCGGGCACATTTACGATCGTCTGGCCGGTTTTGGCAAATCCATACGCCTCTTCACCGTACACAATCGGCCAGGATTCGTAGAACCCGTTGATCATCGAGCTGTTCTGAAAACAGGGCCGACCCTCATCGAAGTTGCCCCGCATTCCGATATACCCGTTGCCGATCGAAAAAAAGGATTCGGTCTGTGGGATGAATTTCGGATAATACTGCCGTTCGATCATCCGCCACTCATCGACGGGATATACGTTGGTCGGATACTTGATTCGTTCTTTATGGATCATGGAGGAAAGGTTCCTTCTGGGTTGTTTCACTCGAATGTCGGTGAAATATTTCGGATTATTGCCGGACATGTACCGTGTAGATTATGAAATCGGGTATTCGGGTCGATGTGGCGATTCGTAATCTGCCGGGATGTGTAAGAAAAATAATACCATGATTGAGGGCTCCACCCGGTTGGGGAAAGAGATCGTAACCGTACTCAGGTCTTCCGGTGCGAAATCGGAGGATGGCCGGTACTCTCATGCTCGGGATTTTGAGCGGTTTTGGAGTCGCCCCTGCGATTTCGTTTTCGCCTCGATGCTTTATGCACGAAAACGGGAGGGAGTAATACCTACTTTTTTCTTGAAAACGGAAGAAAAGTAAAGCTGGTCGCGGAATCCGCATCGATGAGCGATTTCTTTGATGTCCGCGTTTGTACACAAGAGCATGGACTTGGCGGATTCTATCCTGCTTGTCAAAACATATTGAATCGGCGATTGGTGGAGATGCTGCTTGAATAAGCGAGATAAATGCGGAATGCTCACGCCCGCGTAATCGGACATTCGAGACAATGTGATCTCCCGGCTATGGTTTTGCTGGACATACTCCAGAGCCTTGTCCACGGCATAGGGATAGGAAGTGCCGAGGGCCTTACCGACTGAGAGAATAAGGTCAAACGCCGCAACCGACATCTGTTGCTGAAAACCTTTCTCCCGGTGCATTGCGATAAGATGAATCCGGCGAAACAGTTCTTCAAAAGCATGGGAGCCGTCACCTGCTATAATGGTTTTGCCGGCAAGTCGTCGGTCTGAAAAGATGTCCGTGATGAGTGTGCCATCCAGTGATATGTATCGCTTGGCCAGACAACCGGTTGGCCCATCCGTCATCAAAAAAGATCGCCCCGGAATCCGTAAATACAAATCCCCCGAGCGAACCGTGAATTCCTGTCCATTCTGGTAAATACGCGCACTGCCTGAAACAATCATTCCCAGGCCAAATTCTTTGTTTTTCGGTTTTTCGACTTTGTACTCCCCCTGCCATAGGCTCCACCCGGAAAGAAGAACCATAATCGGCTGGGGACGCAGGAAATCCGGATGGGTATACGTATACACATTTTTTTGTCGCATAGCTCTATTCATAACCACCGCTCAAAATGATAAGAATCTCCATAGAAATTGATATGAATTCCACAAACAAAATGGGTAAACTAGCGATAATACAGAGCTCGTCACACTTTCGGGTGGAACAATCCAGCCGATAATCTAACTCGAATATAACCTGAATTGAGCGATTCTGGGTAAGAAAATGGCGAAATCTCATGAGACGAGGTGGGCTGAAGGAATCGCGGTGCATGCCCCCTAACTAGTGTCTGCCCGAAAACCCTCGAAAACGGACACCGAGCGGAGTCGAGGTGCCCGTTTTCGGCCCGAAACGGGGAGTTCATCTCGACTCCGCTCGATGAACGAGGGGTTTTCGGACAGGCACTAACTAAGGTATGGACACGATTTCTGAAACCCATATCGGCCATGAGATTCAGCCATTTTCCGCTCAGTTCAAGTATAACCTAATTCCTGATACGGAGTTTCTGTTATGAAATTACTGACCTTGATTTCTCGGATATTTCCGGTCCTGTTGCTTGCGGGTTCGAGTATAATCCATGCGGACTTTCCTGCCTGGTTGCGCGAGAGCTGGACAGTGGAATATCAATTCTACTACAAAAACGACGAAAAGGTACTTCAACCCACTCAGTACACCAGTATGGTCTACGATACGAACTCGGTGGTTCGTGCCGATAGTGATGAGGATCCGGCCGATATTGTATTGCGACGTACGCGGGCACTACTCGACGACATTACCGCGATGGAAGGGGTCGGCAATTTAAGCTCCGAGCAGCAGATTCTCTCGCAGCTTCTTTCTGATAATCAGACTATTCCCCACGATGATTCACTGCAACGCAGGGCATTATTTGAGAGTGCATGTGGTCTTCGACGACGGATCGCGTTTTCCAATCCACTTCTCGGAGGCATCGACAGTATTCTGTTCGTGAAAAGAGGAAGCGGACAGAAACACTGCTGCGACCAGTTTTTCGGTAATAAGCTCAGGGGAGGTGATGGATCGCTGTTTGTCCTTCGCGACCCATTTGGTGATACGCCGGTTCTCCGTGATCTGTTGGAGAATTCCACGGTTTCCGGAGGAAGACTTGACGGCAAAAAGATCAGCGGTGACGGCGGTTTTCTTTCACCGGAGCTATCCTTTGATGCCATGGAAATCTACTTCGCGTATACGGAGAGAGACAACAATCGGTGGACCGACTCAAGCTGTTTCAATATCTTCCGGGTAAACGCCGACGGAAGTGATCTTCGAAAACTTACCTCAGGCCCATTCAACGACTTTGATCCATGTCTGCTTCCCAGTGGGCGATTGGCATTCATCTCCGAGCGGAGAAGCGGTTTCGGACGCTGTCACGGTCGCCCGGTACCATCATATACCCTGCACTCCATGAACACCGACGGTTCGGACATTTATGCTCTGAGCTATCACGAAACCAATGAGTGGCATCCCAGTGTGGACAATGATGGGAAAATCGTGTATTCCCGCTGGGATTATGTGGATCGCCAGGACGATATCATTGCACACAATATCTGGCTATGTGGACCCGACGGGACCGACCCGCGAGCCCCTCACGGCAACTACCCCGAGGGAGGAAGTAAGGGTAATATGCGTCCCCTCGGCGAGTACAATATCAAACCGATTCCCGATAAATCCGGGATGTATGTCGGCGTCGCCGGTCCGCATCACGGTGAGTCCTACGGCGCTTTGGTACTTATCAATATCAACATACCCGACGACAACAATGTCTCTCAGCTCAAGGTGCTGACCCCCGATGCCAATCTTGAAGAACGCCCGGGCGGACGCTTGCCGGGGAGTTTCGGTACACCCTGGCCGCTGAGTGAAAAGTATTACCTTGCGTCTTTCTCGACCTGGCGAAAGAGAAACCACGCTCTTTTTCTTGTCGACGTTTTCGGAAACAGGATTCTTCTGTACGAAGATGGTGAGCTGCATTGTACCGATCCGATTCCCTTCCACCCCCGAGATATTCCGCCGCAGCTATCGAGCAAAACAAATCAGGGCGAAGATGCCGAGACCGGACCGAACGCCCCCAAGGCTACAATTTCGGTCACCAACGTATACACGAGTGATTTCGAATGGCCTGAAAACACCTCAATTCATGCGCTCCGAATCGTGCAACTTCAGCCCAAGCCGACAATTAAGGCCGAGGACCCGAAAGTCAGTCACAGCAAACAGGCCAACGGACGACTCGTTCTCGGAACGGTCCCGGTGGAGAAAGACGGTAGTGCGTATTTTCAGGCCCCGGTAGCAAAACCTCTATACTTCCAAGCGCTTGACGACAAAGGCCGTGCGGTGCAATCGATGCTGAGTGTGACGTATG
>CAYFVL010000291.1:0-7339 GCA_964346405.1 uncultured Fibrobacterota bacterium | reverse complement strand
CGACGAAAGGCCGGATTCGGGGTGTAAGAGGCCGGAAATGGCGGTTTTTGTGCCGGCGGTTAGTTTTGGGCTTGAGGATTTTCAGGCGTTTTTTTGGGGGGAGACGCTGCTTAAGAAGGGTACCGTATTCATCTTCATATATGACAAATTGTGCGGAGATTATCCATAAACAGGCAAGAGTGCTCAGAGAGTGTTCGAAATAAGGAAAGATTTTATCGTAATTGAAGGTATTTCACCAATTGAACATTCTCACGCGCCTGCCCACCGCATGCGAATCACGCAGGGACAAAGCAAACCCAACCCTGAATTCTTCTCCGTGATCTCAGTGCTCTCTGTGGTTTCTCTTCCCCAGCCAACACCCAAACGCACCGTGGCACCGGCATTCTGTAAAATGCCACTGAAACAATGCTCGGCGTCAACAAAAAAACATCCAAACGCTGAAAAGTCAATTTCACGGAGCTAGGGGATTTTTTCCATTTTCCGCCATCCAACAATAAATATCCCGCCAAACCTCCGGCAGAATCCAAGTATTAACCACAATAAACCCTTATATTATCAGAGAACCTGCTATAACTGAGTTATTGAGAGCAAAAGTGAGTGTTATATGAATCGAAATGTGGCGTATGCTCTTTTTGGGGCTATGATGATACTTTCCGGGGCGACTACTGCGGCTGAGTGGACCTACGATACCGAAGTAGAGCATCCGAGTCCTACCAAGGACAAGTACCGATATGCCCACGCCTATATCTGGATACCATCGAGCTGCACGGATCATGTGCGGGGGATAATTCTGGCTTCGCAGACCTCCTCGGAGGAGCAGTATGCCACGGATCCCCACATCCGAGAAGCTGCCCACCAGGCAAAATTGGCGATTATTTATATCCGGGGTGGAGGGTTATCGGTTCCTGAAATACCCGCCGACACTCTCTTTTTGAACAATATCCTCGCAAAGGTTGCTCAGGAGACCGGGTTTCCGGAAATCGAGCATGCCCCGTGGTTTACCTGCGGCCATTCGACCTCTTCGAATTTTGCCGTGGGACTTGCCTATTGGAAACCGGAACGGACATTTGGCTTCATGACCTACAAAGGGGGCATAACCGGCCCCCTTGAATGGATGGAGCAGACGCAGGAAGAGTTGTACGACAGTTTACAGTATATTCCCATTCTGGGTGTCCAGGGTAATTATGAAGAGTTCGGGGGACACCGGGATTCCGCGGTCGGTACGGAACAGGCCATCCGCGATTCCCGTGCACAGGTAATGCGCCTTCGTCGGAGAGATCCGTCCCGCTTTCTCATTTCGTCTTTCATGTGCATCGGGGAGGGCCACATGGGGTGGTCGAAGCAGGCGGCACCACTTTTGGGGATGTTTATCAGGAAAGCGGCTAAACGAAGAATACCTGAAAACGCGTTTGCCGTGAACGGTCCCGTGGAACTCAATACTATATCCGCCGAAAACGGCTGGTTGGCCGATACCGGAATTGTTGAGAATCCCGCGGAACTCGAGATTGATTCGGCAGGCACATCGTCGGACCCCGAGGACCATTTCTGGATGATCGATCGGGAATTCGCCGATGCCTGGGTTTCATGGCACCGGACCGGTGCTCGCACCCAGCAGATCGTCGCCCCAAAATGGGCCAAACCCCGTATTGAGCCGTCGGTCATGAACTACACGTACGACGACAACAGTAAGGCGTACAGCGCCATGAACCTGAGCGTGTACGACTGCTACGCGATTACGGCCGGCGCTTCTTCCGGGCTCCCAACCCACATTTATGTCCAGTCGGGGCCCGGGATTGCGAAAAGTGACTCTGTGCTGTGTTTTCACCCGTGCCGTGTATTCGATGACAGAACCGTTCGGGTAATGATTCGTCAGAATGGAAATGAAGTATATAAGCCTGCCGACAGAATGATCAAATTCAAGATCAATCCGACTGCCGGCAGTAATCCCCAGACACTCGAGTGGGGAATTCTGCCCGATCTGGTGCAGGCCGGCGATACGGTAACTCTGAGCGGCGTTGCTTCGAGCGGCGGACCGGTTTCCTTTGAAATAGTATCGGGTCCTGCCGAGCTAATTGACGATTCCCGTATGGTGGTAACGCCGACCGTTATAAAAAAGGAAACCACAAAGATACATCTTAGAGCCGGTCAACCGGGAAGTGAAGAGTTTAAGGCTGTCGTTGAGGAGCGCCTGATAGATGCGGCCGTGACACCAGCAGAAGTGCGCCGTTCAATATCGCCTCGAACCCCCAAAAGACGTTCCCCGGCTATGGTAGGAGATCATCTTCGGGTGAATGCCGCTTCCCGCGACCGAAATGTGCGTGTTATAACCTTGTCGGGGAGAACTGTGGCAACAATCCGGGTTGCCGCTCATTCCGGGACCGTAGCCATACCACGGCTGTCTCCCGGTGTGTACATAGCCAAACTTTCGAATGAAATCGTACCGATTTCCATCCAATGAGACTTTTCTCGGGTTAACCCAAGTTTCGCAATCAACTGGGGGGCTGCTTACGAGCTTGGGAATTCCCAAAGCTTCTTCAGCAACCCCGGGCAAAAACCTATTTTAAGCCCATGAAACCGGAACTGAGAGATTTGCTTGAACAACGGTTCACGGAGTACGTCCTACGCTACATGACGGGCTCCGAGGATCATATCCATGCCGTGGAACTGAAATACCGGCATTCGTTCCTCGTCCGCGACGAATCCGTCGCAATTGCGATGAGTGAACGGATGTCTCCAGACGATGTCGCGAGTGCCTCGATCGCCGGCCTTCTGCATGATTTCGGACGTTTTGAGCAGTACGAACGGTATGGGACCTTTTCCGATGCTCGTTCGGAAAACCATGCACTTCTCGGTCTACGGGAAATAGAGGCTTGCGGTATTTTGAACGATAATGATCCCGACGATCGAGAATTGATTCGATGTGCCATAGAGCAGCACAATCGACCGGCGATATCCTCGGAGATTTCTCAACGGTGCATCACGTTTGCGAAAATTCTACGCGATGCCGACAAATTGGATATCTGGAGAGTGATGTCCGAGTACTACGAAAGAAGAGATCGGACATTTCGCAGTCGCGCAATTGAATTGGACCTGCCGGATACGGAGGAAATTTCGCCGGCGGTTCTCCGGGATGTGCTCGAGGGGCACATGGTTGCCTACGAGCATGCACGGACCGTCAATGATTTCAAATTACTCCAGATGGGGTGGGTCTACGATTTGAGCTTTCGGTACTCGTTCGAGACCGTCCTGCAACGTCGGTATCTCGAACGCATCCTCGATGCTCTTCCAAAAACGCCGGATGTCCTGGGGATATATGGCCGTTTGCATGAGTATGTTGTAAAAAGAGCAGGAGCTGTATGAAGTTGTTTCTGTGATGGGTTGTTTTTTCAGTGCCTCAACAATGAAAATCCGCGGAAGGGAACAAGCGAATGGAAAACTGGTTTAGAAGAGAGTTCTGGGATGGAATCACCGAAAAGGTGGTGGACTGGGCCGTAACATCGATACCACCGGTGTTACTGATCCTTTTGCTTACGATTATTGCTCTTCGGGTACTCGCCCTGATGATGAAGAAGACTCGGGCAGTGATGATCGCTCGTTTGAAAAAGAATCGAAATGTGGTCGATACCACCGAATTGGAGAAGCGTGTCGAGACACTGGTTCTCGTCGCGGGATCCGCGGCACGAGTGACGGTGTGGGTCATGACGGGTATGATCATTCTTCGAGAGATCGGATTGGACATCGGCCCCCTCCTTGCGGGTGCGGGTATCGCAGGGCTGGCTATCGGTTTTGGAGGACAGGAATTAGTCCGGGACGTCATTTCGGGTTTTTTCATTTTGTTGGAAAACCAGATTCGTACCGGGGATGTTGCCATTATCAACGGTACCGGAGGGCTGGTCGAAACAATAGGTTTGCGCACAACGGTTATGCGCGACCTTTCGGGCACGGTGCATGTATTCCAGAACGGAAAAATCAGTTCACTTTCCAATATGACCAAGGACTGGTCGGGCATGGTTTTTGATGTAGGTGTAGCTTATAAAGAGGACACCGACCGTGTTGTCGAGGTGATGAAACGGGTAGCTTCCGAACTGCGCGAGGATGACGCATATAAAGAAAAAATTATCGATGACCTGGAGGTTTTCGGGGTGGATTCTTTCGGGGACAGTGCCGTGGTGGTCAAAGCGCGTTTCAAGACAAAGCCTATACAGCAGTGGGCGGTGGGACGCGAGTACCGAAGACGACTGAAGAAAGCTTTCGACGGCGAAGGAATCGAAATACCATTTCCGCACCGTACGATTTATTGGGGAGCGGAAATCGATCCCCTGAAACTGGATCGGAACAAGGGGGACGAGTAAATTCGGATATGGTCGGGATTTCCGGCGTTTCTGAACAACCTGACGGCGAGCGAGTGAATCGTTACGATCGACCTCTGCTTGCTCCCCGATCTTCGATTAGACTTGTCCAAGGTGGATTTGGGTTTTCCAGGTGTTTTACCTTTGGTAGCCGGCTTTTCTCCCCTCATCCCCCAGCCCCTTCTCCCGATCACGGGAGAAGGGGAGCTTGAGAACCGGGAAGCAGTGCTGAAAAGACTTCCTCCTCGCCCGTGAGCGGGAGAGGGGGACCGGGGGGGTGAGGGAATGTTCAGATATGCTGGTGTTCTAAAGTTTTATAACCGCATATTTCGGATACATGTGAGAACTGCTCATTCTGAGCTGATTTCGCACGTATAGGACCGAAAACCGACCTGTTTTGGACAGCACTGACCTTTGATCTTTCGGCTCTTGCGGCTACGGAGGGACAATATGCGAACCATTTTACTTCTTATGGCGATTGTTACGTTTGCGTTTGTCGGCACTGCACAGGAGCAGTCCGAAAGCCCGGAAGCGCAGGAAGAATTCAAAAACTATATCGGCCTGGGGGCTGGAATAACCTCCGGGCTCGGGCTCTCGTATCGTCGCTGGTTTGAGAAATCAGGGTTTCAAGTAAACATTCTTCCGTATTATACTCAGGACACGTACAGCAACGAAGAATCGGATCCGCGCGACGGATACTCCCGTAACGCATATCTGAGCCTGGGTCTTTCCTACCTGAGGAAATTTCAGGATTTCGAAAAGGTGCGATTTCTGGGTTTTGTTTCGGCTCACTGGGTTTACACCCTCGATGACGACGATTATCGACTTTCCACCGGCGTTCCCACCGGCGAACCCCGAATTGACGATCAACGAATCGACAACGTTGAGCAAAGGAATACCTTCCTATTCGGTTTCGGACCTGAATTCGAGATTTACATCTGGCGTTTTGCCTTGAATCTGGGATTCGGCCTGGCCGGACGGTATCGAGTGGATCCGGAATCTTTCGGGATCTGGCCCGCTGTTGAGGGAAGTATCCACTATCGCTTCTGATCCACTACCTGCCGGCATGAGTCGTGCTTATCTTTTCCCGTCTCGATAATTCATTCGACGATGGGGTTAGCCATGCTGATGCGCCGTATTGCCGTCAGTCTATTACTTTGTGCGCTTTCTTTTCCCGTCCGGGGGGACGAAAAAGGGTGGATCGTCGGATCTATTACCTTCAGGGGCAACGAACATATTGAACGTCGAGAACTCCTCAGTCGCATGAGCCTTCATTCGCCCGGATACTTCACGAAAACCAATTACACTTTTTCTAAACTTGTAGACGATATCGGCGAATTAGGTGATCTGTTCCATGATCGCGGATATCTGCATGCTTCGATCGAAATCGACACGGTCGTATTGGATCCGAGTAGCCAAAGAGCGAATGTCTCATTGATTATAGACGAGGGGAAACCAACACGAATCGCGAATATTCGCGCCGTCGGGAATCCGGGTATTCTGAAGGGAGAGTGGTGGGAGTATTTGACTATTGAGACGGGAGACCGTCTGGATTCGTCGGAACTGGCGCGATCACGGGAGGCTTTGTCGTCGCAACTGGCACAACAGGGCAGGCTGCTTGGAGATGTTTCGCACAACGTGGAGCTTGATTCAAGTCGCTATCATGCTTCGGTCGTTTTTGTGATCGTACCCGGACCCGTTGTGCTGTCGGGGGGAGTCGATATTGTCGGTTTTGAGAATTTGACACCCGAGGTAATTCGTCGGGATCTGGCATTCGAGTCGGGGGATACCCTTACTCCGGAGGTGATAGAGCAATCCATTCGTCGTTTGTATCGAACGGGACTTTTTGAGAATGTGCGAATCGAACCACTCACCGATATGGGGTATTCAAGTGCCGAGAGGGTCGTGCGGGTTCCGGTTTTCATTGGGATCACGGAGAAAGACATGTTGGCTTACCGAGTTGGGGGCGGATACAATGCCTATGAGAGTATTTTCGGATCGGCGGAGGTGCTGTATCGAAACATGTTTTCATTGGGACACAGTCTGGGGGTATCCGGCAGATTGTCATCGGTTTTCTCCTATGGACGGGCCGGATACACATATCCCAGTTTTCTTTTTCCATCGCTTACCCTCGAGCTATCGGGATTCGGGGAGCGTCGGGCTCCCGAATCATACGAGGGTGTATTTGCCGGTGGTACGGCTGCCTTGTCGCTTCGGGTAGGACCCAACGGCACGGTGCGTACCTGGACCAGCATCGAAAATACGATACGATTGAATGAGCCGTCGGCTACCGCTGAGTTCCCGTCGTTTCGGGAAAAGGCCACTGCACTGGTCGGCGTGGGAGTGCAAAGGGATACGCGTGTTCGGCCGGCATTTCCGGAGCCGGGGCTGTTTTCCGATTTGCGGGTGGAATTGGCCGGTCCCGGGCTTGATTGGAGTTACCAGTTTGTTCGGTTCCAGGGGGATGTGCGGTTTTTTCTTCCGACGGCAAACGAGCAGGTCGTTTTCTCCTGGGCCGGATATGTCGGATACATGAGAGGATTTGGTGAGGAAGGAGACGCCGTTCCGCCGCATGAGCGGTTTCTTGTGGGGCTGCGGAGGGTGCGTCCAATTCGTGGTTACCTTGAAGAGGATGTTTCTCCGGTAGATGTCAATGGAGTGGTTCGTGGAGGCCCAACGGCATTCGTCGCCAATCCTCTGGAGGTTCGGGTATATCCGTACCAGTGGATTCACTTTGCCATGTTTCTCGATGCGGGATATGTTTGGTCGGATCCCCTCGATGCCGATGTGCGGGACCTCGAATGGTCGACGGGATCCGGAATACGAGTGCTGCTTCCGATGGGGCTTTTGAGGCTGGACTATGCGCATCCGTTGAGCCGTACGGTTTTGAGCGGCGGACGATTCGTGTTCGCGATGGGGTTGCCGTTCTGAGCAGCACTAGTGTGGTGTCCGACAATTGGCGTGAATTTAGGCGAGGCGATTTTCGTTCC
>CAYFVL010000290.1:0-7346 GCA_964346405.1 uncultured Fibrobacterota bacterium | reverse complement strand
AAGCAACTAACGCACCGACCCCGGAAACTCCCCTCTCCCGTGATCGGGAGAGGGGTCGGGGGTGAGGGGAGAAAGCACCGGAAAAGCAACTAACGCACCGACCCCGGAAACTCCCCTCTCCCGTGATCGGGAGAGGGGCCGGGGGTGAGGGGAGAAAGCACCGGAAAAGTAACTAACGCACTGACTGAGAAAGAACTATGAAACCTCTGCTCCATACATTCCTGACCGTCTCGATTCTCTGCACGGCGCTGTCCGCCCAGGTCGCGGATTCGCTTCATCCGAAGGAATTGATTCCGGTCTCGGATTCGGTCACTATTCCCGTTCTGGATTTCAAAAACACCGACGTACGGGATGTGCTTCGGGCGCTTGGGATGCAGTACAATGTAAATCTGTATCTGGAGCCCGATGTTCAGGGGGCGCTTTCGCTTTATCTGACGGAAATCAAAGTCGCCGATGCCATAGATTTTATCGCGAAACGAATGAATCTTGTGTACACGGTTGAGAGCGGTGTGGTGAAGATTCATAAGTACAAGGAACCTGAACCCCCGCCGCCTCCGGAGCCTGAGGTTGTTTTTTCCTACCGGGGCGGGTCATTGAACATCGACGTCAGCGAGATGACTCCTCGATCCGTGGCCGGGTTGTTTATCGATTCCGCCGGAATGAACGTGATTGTCGAAGGCAATCCAACCAAGACGATCACCGGGCGACTGAAGGATGTGCCGCCCGAGCGCGCCGTGAAAATCCTTTTCGAGTCGAACGGGTATCAGGTCACAGTCAGTGATGGCATCTATTATGTCGGTCTGGCTTCGTGGGGGGGTGATGATACTCAGCGCGGCGCAAGCCGAATGCGTCGATTGTCGATCACTATAAATGACGACCGCAGGGTGAGCATGGAGGTCAACGACGCGTCGCTCGATGAGGTGGTTCGTACAATCGTTGTGCAGAGCGGGATGAATATCTTCATCTACGATAAGATTACGGGAACGATCAGCGCGAAGTGTGACAGTGTGCCCATTGACGATGCGCTTCGGTTTCTGCTTCAGAATACAAAATTCAATTTCTGGAAGGATCGTGGAATTTATTTTCTCGGCTCACGTGAGATGAGCCAGCAGAAAACTACTCTGGTTGTGCCGTTGCGACACATAAGGGCCGAGGAAGAGCAGGTCGGGAAACTCTTGCCGCCGGTGATTACGAGAGATGCGGTTGTAAAGTACGACTCCGAGCACAACTCGGTGGTCTTGATCGGCTCTTTCGATGTGGTCGCACACGCGCAGGAATTTCTCGAAAGAATTGACCGTCCCATTCCGCAGGTGCTTATCGAGGCGCTGGTAGTCGATTTTAATGTTGACAAAATGCGTGAGTTCGGCGTGTCGGCATTTACCGGCGGCGGCAGGGACAGCTCGGGGTACTGGCGTTCGGAAAGGTATTTGCCCGAACTAGATCTGAAGCCGGGGCGCAAGAAAACCGCCGAGGCCCTGACACGGGTACTGCGATTCCTCGGGGTGAATCGAGTGGTGGAACTGCCGGAGAGCTTTCGAGCCTCGATCCACGCCCTCGAGACGGCGAATGTGGTAAAAGTTCACTCAACCCCGCAGATAGCCACGATCAACGGTAATCCGGCAAGCATCACAATCGGGGAAACACGATACTATAAATTGACCAAAGAGGTCAAAACGCCCACGGGTACGGGTGAAAACCTGGTTGGTACCGATGAGCGGTTTGAGGTGCTGAGATTCAATACTGAACTTCAGGTTACTCCGTGGGTCATGGACAGCGGGTATGTGATGGTTGAGATCAGACCGGAGTTCAATATCCCACGTTCCGGTGGGGATCCCTCACGGCCGCCCGACGTCGATACCCGTGTACTGGAATCGATGGTTCGTCTGCGTGACGGACAGACCATTGTTCTTGGCGGTCAGCGTCAGACGGAGCAGGTTTTGCGGGGTTCGGGCGTCCCGTTTCTCAGTAGTATACCTATTCTAGGGTGGCTGTTTTCGAACAAGCGGTTTGCCAAGGTGGAAACCCAGATGATGATTTTCCTCACGCCGCATGTCTACTACGGTTCCGAAAACGCCGTGCGGCCCGACGACTACTTTGGAGATGAGATTAACCGCATGATGGATAGCCATGATCCGGATCGTTTTCGTAAGAAAATGGAGAGCCGTCGTGAAGAACGCAGACGCCGGAAGGAGGCCAAAGAACGGCTGGAGCGAATGCGGGGGGAACCGGAGAAAACGCGAGGGTTCACATGGCCCTGGAAGCGTACGACCGGAGAAAAGTCGTTCGTGGATACAACGGCCGGCTCTACGAAAGAGAACGGTACAGGCGCGGAGTCGTCTGTAGATTCGGCTAATAACAAAGCGGCCCGAGACTGACACCACACCCAAAGAGAATACCCTCATGCTCATGCCGATTCGACACAAGAGTCTTCCACGAATGCTGAGGTGCCGCCAGGACTTGTATCGCGCGGCACTGGACAAGAACACGCTGCCCGGCATGATCGAAAAACAGGCAGAGGCTGCCGAGTTGACGTCGTGCATAGAGCCCGGTGATACCGTCGCGGTTGCCGCGGGGAGTCGGGGGATCGACGGGTACGCCGCGGTGGTCCGTGAAGTTGTGCAATGGCTGATACGCGCGGGGGCAAAGCCGTTCGTGTTTCCGGCTATGGGGAGTCACGGGGGTGCAACCGCGGATGGACAGCGTCATGTTCTGGAGGTGCAAGGCGTCACCGAAGAGTACGTGGGATGTTCCATACAGAGCGGAATGGATGTGGTCGAGATGGGTAGGATTCCAGAAGGCCTGCCGGTGTACCTGGATGCACGGGCGGCGAAGGCCGACGCGGTAATTGTTGTCAACCGGGTAAAGGTGCATACGAATTTTCGTGGAGAGTTAGAGAGCGGGTTGTGCAAAATGCTGGCGATCGGCACCGGCAAACACGCTCAGGCGATAGCAATACACAGCTACGGGGTAGTAGGTCTTCGGGACTACATGCCGCAAATCGCGAAAACCGTGATCGAAAAAGCACCTGTCGTTGCCGGGTTTGCCATACTCGAGGACGCCGAGCATCGGCTCTGTAATGTTGTGGGCATTCGGGGGGATTTGATTCCCATTCGTGAAGCGGAGTTGCTGAATGAAGTGCGAAAGTATACTCCGCGTCTGCCGGTGAACGATCTTGACCTGCTGATAATCGACACGATCGGCAAATACATCAGCGGCACCGGTATCGATACTAACGTAGTTGGACGCTGCAGGTTGCTTGACCTGAATGCATTCGATCAGCCCCGAATACGCACGATCACCGCTCATGATCTCCGGGACGACTCACACGGCAATGCCCTTGGGGTTGGCCTGGCCGATCTAATTCCCAGACGCCTGGCCGACAAAATCGATCCGAAAACAACTGCGATAAACTGCATCACGGGACTGAGTCCGCAGCTCGGCGCCGTCCCGATCACCCTCGACACCGATGAAGAAGTGATTCGAACCGCCCTGGATTATTTCTGTGCCCACAAGCCGCGGGAGCAAGTCTCAGTGGTACGCATTCGGGATTCGCTTTCGCTTTCGGAGATGCTTGTATCGGAATCACTGGTCCCGAAGCTGGAGTCCGATCCGAGCGTCACGCTGGAGGGGCCCGCAAAGGAAATCGGCTTCGACGAATCCGGGAATCTGGTCGGTTTCTGATAGAAATGCCGTTGTTGCGCTTTGCGTTTGAAGCACTGTTTTTACGGTTTGATCAAGCATTTACAGATACCTGTTCAGTGGGTCACTCCGAGAGTTCCCGCAAAATTCCTTACAGTTCCCCCATCCTCTACAACCAGAAGCACGTGATAAACGCCGGGAGTGAGTGCCGAGCCGGCATCTGTTCTGCCGTCCCAGAAGGCTGCAAAATTGTGCGAATCTCCATCTGGGATCGGTCGGGAAACGTTTCGAAATTCACGACTTAGAACCGGGTTGCCTACGACGTCGCGAACCTGTAATCGAATGTTGAGATTCCGTGCCGCCCAGGGCTCGGAGAGTGACTCAGGCAGACTCTCGGTCGAATTCTTTAGAAGGAACAATACGCCGCCGGAGTGCTTCATAGTTCTAACGGCGTTTCTCACTTCACCGGCGGTTCTCAGGAACTCTATATCCCAGTCTCCAGACGGAGTCATTGGGTTGGGAGCGATCAGCAGTTGAGACGAGTGTGTATAGCTGCCTGGGGGAGTATCCGTTGTTTCGTTTTCGATGATGGTCGGTCGTGAAGGGGAATCGTCGGAATTCTCCGATATGTTTGGCCAAATCCATGCCGGATCCGGATTTTTTATGCCGACCTCATCAATACCGACTATTATGGTCAGTCCTCCGATTACCGCACCCGTTAGACCGTCCGCCGTGACAGTTACCACGCCTGTATCAGGTTCGCCTGAATTGTACGTGCCGACCACAAAACTCCAGGTTGTGCAAGAGTTCTCGGGAGCGCGAGGGGACGTTGTGAGCCCCTCGTTGAGCCATGCAACATCGGTGGGAACCCATTGCTCGTTGTCGGATCGTTTTCCCGAAGCGAGTAGCCTGAGAGAGTCTCCACGGGTAGCCCGAAGTGTATCAACTGCACTCACCTGGTCGTCGGCGTCGACAAGCAAACGTAATTCAGTGAACAAATAAGGGTCAATAAGTACCACCGTGCTGTCGGAAAGGCCTGAATGGGAAGCTACAATCGAGGTGGTCCCCTCCCGCCGGCTTGAGCGTTTCACCAGTCCTTGTCCTCTCAGCGAATCGGGTCCGGCATATGAAAGCGCGGTATTCGTATCCAATGTCGCCCACGCAACGTTGCGGGCAGGTCCGACCCAGTTTCCGTATATGTCTCGAAGGATCGCGTAGAATTCGGTTTTTTCGTGATCTTCCGGACCGAGGTGGATCTCCTGAAGCGGATTGTCCCGGCGGAGGGAAACGGTACTATCTTCGGTTGGCTCGATAGAGAGGTGGTGGGGCGGGCCGGGGAGAACATGAATATCCGTTGTATCCGTGAGGGTTATGGGCCACCCATGACCAAATGAATCTCGATATTCAACCCATACGCGAGATCTGGTGTAGGCACCCTGGGGGAGAAAACGAGCTTGATAAAAGCCACCATCTATACTGGAGTCGGAGTTGAAATCGTCCACCACTCCCCAGGAAAACCAACCCTCCGGATAGAAATCCTGAAAAGCGAGAGTATCGAGGACAAACTGAGCATGAAGCAGAACCTCATCTCCCGCACGGACGGAATCCGACGCGGGAATCAGATTAAGGCCCAAATTCCTGTATGGATGCTTATGAGCCATGCTTATCGTCATTTGTAGACTAGACTGTACCGATTGTCTTTCCGCGAAAAAAACAGACATTGTGTACAGGCTATCCATAGTGAGATCCCACAGATCGGAAGAAGAAAAAGCCGTTTTGAATTGTGTATGGATTCCGCCGATATCCGCACGGAGTTTTCCATCGATGAAAACCCATATGTCGTCGTCACCTCCGAACTGAAATGTCTGATCGGGATGGTGCAGGTAGGGAAGATGCATTTCCATAGTGAATGCATAGTTATTTCGGTTGTGTTCATCTCCAAAACCGCGGTCGTCCAGAGGAAAGAAATTTCTTTCCGAGAAGCTGTATAAGCTGCCACCAGAATGCGTAAACAGAAGAGAATCGTAAATGACGAAATCCTTGAATGCGGTATCATGGTCAACCTGGATTTCGGCGGGAGACTGGAATTCGCCGTATTCTTCATACCGCGGAACGGTTGAATCGCCCTTACCCCCTCCTGAAGCCCAGGGACGGAACCAGTATCCTACACGGGATTGAAAGTAGACTTGGGCCGGATTGAAGACCGGCTTCGGAATTGAATCGAATCCGAACCATGCTGCATTCAGAGTGTCGAAAGCCGTGCTGTCCGAAAAAACCAGGTTCCACGTCGGCATAGTTGAGCCGGAGGGGTTCCTATTGCAAAGAGGCTGAAACTCGGGATTGGAACAGTCTGAGTGGTAATCGTAGTATATCACCGGCACCCAAATCGTGTCTGGTAATATGTACGAAAACGAGTTGGATGCTGGAAAAAGGCTGACAAACAGGCCGACAATTGAGGTGCCGGACAGCTTTCGTTTGACTCGAGCTTTCATGCGTAACTCCTGGCCGGGGCCTGGGATCGGGTATTCAGATAATCTGGTACAAGGATAAAATAATTCGGGTTTCTCTTGAGCAGCAAAGAGAGGGGGAGCAGGTAGTATCTTTTGTGGATTATGGAATAACCGTCCGCCTCAAAGGCCGGGGAGAGCATGAGTCAAAATGTAGAGGTTTTCCACAAGAAGGTTCTAATTACCGGAGCTGCCGGATTTATCGGTTCCGCTCTAGCGGAGCATGTTCAGACCGCACAACCCCGTGGGGAACTTGTCCTGACTGATCCGCGGCCCCCGGGGTATATCGAGCAGTTGCATTCTCGAGCATCATTCGTCCCGGCCGACCTCTCCGATCCTGAAGCATGCCGTGAACTGATTTCAACCGAAATAACGACTGTTTTCCACTGCGCATCTCTCATATCCGGCGGTGCGGAGCGTGATTTCGTGAATGGCATAAAAGCCAATGTCCTCGGCACCATGAACCTGCTCGAGGCCTGTCGGATGCGGGGACACTGTCCAACCGTTGTGTTCACCAGTTCAATAGCGGTATTCGGTGGAGCGGATCTGCCGTCCACCGTTGACGACTTAACCTTTCTTCATCCACAGACCAGCTACGGAACGGCAAAAGTAATAGGGGAGCAGCTTCTGAACGACTATTCCCGTCGGGGGTATATCGACGGAAGAGGAATTCGTCTTCCGGCTGTTGTTATACGTGATGAACCAAGTCCCTCGGCCGACGGCATTACGGGGGCAATTCTTCGTGAGCCGCTGAGAGGAAGAGAGTACATCTGCCCCCTTGAGCCCGAAACCCGAATTCCGTTATTGGGAATCCATGACTGTGTTGAGATACTGAATGCATTGAGCAGCTTGCAGGCCCGCGCTTTCGGCGATTATCGCATTATAAACAGTCCAAACCTCACACCCAGCATCGAGGAAATGGTGGCCGCCGTGAAAGACGCCGAATGTCCAAACCCTGGAGCGGTCGTTTTTCGTCCGGATGACAAGATTGGGAAAACCATCAATGCATGGCCAAAAAACATGAAGTCGTCACGCGCCGAGAACCTCGGCCTTAGGGCTACATCCACTCTCAACGAGATTATCTCCGACTATCTCAGCCGCACTAACGCGGAGAATTCCTGATCCGGGTCTAGTGTGGTGTCCGGCAATTGGCGTGAATTTAGGCGAGGCGATTTTCGTTCCCATTGAGGCGTGAGGAGG
>CAYFVL010000289.1:0-7361 GCA_964346405.1 uncultured Fibrobacterota bacterium | reverse complement strand
GCACTGCGCTGCACTGAGCGATGTCGAAGTGAGCGGTGTCGAAGTGAGCGGAGCGATGTATTGCGCTGCACTGCGGTGTCGAAGTGAGCGGCACTGAAGTACCGGCCATCATTCACTGTGGATGGGGAAGGTTGTGAATGGAACGACTGTAAAAGCATCCAATAGCCCGGGACAGGACTCGGAATACATATGGACAAACCCGGAGACGACAAACTTTCCGGCCCCGCCGATATCAAGATAGTTCGGCGCAATGCGGTCATTTTGCCGGATGGGATCAGAAATGATCCTCTCGGATCCGGATTCATTACCGCCCTGCTTGGGGAAGGTGGGATGGCCAATGTGTACGAGATCTGGAACCTGCAGCTCGAAGTCCATCGCGCGGTAAAATTGCTCCACCCCAACTCCACACTGGATTCAAAACAACGGTTCCAGACCGAGGTCAAAATAACGGCCAAACTCCACCACCCCAACATAGTCGAGATCCACGGGGTCGGGGAGTGGAACGATTTGCCGTTTATCGAGATGGAATTCCTGCGGGGTTACACCCTGGATACGCTGATTCAGCAGCGTGGAGCGCTCCCTCTAACTGTATGTGTCGCCCTGGCTATTATGGTAACCCGCGCACTCCACTACGCGCATAATCAGGAATACATCATTTACGGCAAGCTGTATCACGGAGTAATTCACCGGGATCTCAAGCCGAGTAACATTATGGTAACCGACGAGGGGACCGTCAAGCTTATGGATTTCGGGATTGCCCGACCCACCGACACCTCGATTCACACCACCGACGGTTCGGTTCTTGGAACCATGCAATATCTTTCGCCGGAGCAGTTGGAAGGCAAGGACACCGATATCAGAACGGACATCTACTCCCTGGGAGCTACCATCTACGAAATGCTGACCGGGAGCAGGGCCTTTCCCGAGAAGAACATCTCCAGGCTTATGATGCTGAAGCTGCGAAACGAGTATCGGTCACTCGATGCATTTGATTTGAGAATCCCCGGGGCGTTGAAACGACTGGTACATCGGTGTCTGGCCCATAGTCCCGCAAAGCGAATCACCGACGCCGGCGCCTTGCTTCGAGAACTTGAAAAGGTACATTCTCACCTTACCGACGAACTCCCCGAAGACACTATTCGAGGCTTTATGGATTCGGGCCAGGCGGTTCGATATGTGTCGTTGAGCAAACGGCGAAAGGTCCTCCGTTGGATGGGAGGGGTGTTTGCGGGTATTGCGGTGATCGGTGCAACTCTTGTGCTCACAATTACCTATGAGCGGGGAAAGATGGTTCCCGACAAAAACCCGATATCTCCTCGGGAAGCCAGGGGGGAGTCGCGGTCCGTTACGTTACCACAACAGAAGCCCTCTTTGGAGACACGCCCCCAAGAAGAAAAAACAAAAAACGTATCGAATTCCCGGGTGGAGGCAGAAGTGTCCGGGCCAACTGTGCAGCCCCGGGTGAGAAAATCGACGACGCGGCCGACGACGGAGGAGGAAAATGCTCCGGAAAAGAAGAAAACATTTATCGACAAGCTGATTGCGGAGCATGGTACAAGCAACCTCCTGGAGATTATGCGAGCCGAGTACGCGGTCGGTAATTACGACAGGGCGATCGAGGTGTACGGGAGAATGGAGCCCAGCGCGATATCCAATTCTCAGGCTCTTATGCTGTATACTCGGGCTTTGAGATCGGCCGGGCATACACAAGTACTCGACAAGGTATTGGCAACTGAAACCGTTCACGATGGAGAGTACTTCATACTGAAAGCCCATCGGGCCGTAGAATCGGGCAATCCGTCCGCGGCCGAACAGTTCGTCGAAAAAGCTGTCGAAGCCCCCACCCGTTATATCGATCCCTCGAAAATCAGGATCGAGGCATTGTACATCCGTGCGCGATGCGCAACCGCGGTTTTCGAACGGAATCCTACCCATGAAAATCATCACCAGGCGCTCGAGAACTGGTATTCTCTTCGATCGGCATTGAAGGATCGGCCTGATCATTCATATAATGTAGAAGCGATCAGCAGAGTCCAGAGGATGCATCAGACACTTATCGCAAAGAGTCCCGAAGAGTCGGAGTGACGGAACGGTTCGGACGTTGTACAAAAAGGAGACTGGAACCATGTCGTTGAGGAATATGAATCTCGGAATTGCCGTGGCAATAGCGCTCGCCGTATTCATCGCAAGCCCGTCGGCATCTTCGGTTGCGGAGTTCGATACGATTGGAGGGCCGTTGCCGAAGCTGATCAAGGGGCAGTCGGTTCCATATCTGGTAGTCTCCGATATCGAGGTCCCACTGGGGAAAACTGTCAAGATTCAGCCCGGCGCCGTGTTTTTGTTCAAAAACTTTACGGGATTTCATGTGGAAGGTCGACTGATTGCCGAGGGCGCCGCCGATAACCCGATCGTGTTCACTTCCGAGTACGACCGAAAATTCAATCCGGCAAGTACACTGTACCCCAACCCATACGACTGGAACGGTATCTACATTCACTCCAACGCGATCGGCACTTCGATGCGCCATACGCAGGTGCTTTATTCGGTGTACGGGGTACGGTCGGATACCAAATTCATTCAGGTCAAGTCCGGTTTGTTCAGAAATAACGGGAAAACAAATCTGGTTATAGAGAACCAGGAGCATATCATGACCAACGACCCGTATACGTATGAGCTGTCGATTAAGGATGCAACCGTTGATGGGGTTCCGGTGCGAATCCTTGCCGATCCCAACGCCCCCCGCAGAAATCTTCTGCGGTATTCCGGTGTTGCCGGGTTTCTCGCCGGAGCCGGTGTGGGTGCTCTCAATACCATGCAACTGCTGGAATCCCAGAACGAACTGCATGAATTGAGTAATACCGGAGTCAAAAACATGTCGCTTCACACGCAGACCGATTGGGCGGACGCAAAGGATCGTCGTGATGAAGACCGGATCTGGGCGGCACTGGGATATACGATCGGTCTTGCGGGTATGGCCGGGTTTACGCTTTCGTTTACGTTCTGATTTGTGTTCGGTGGATACGGCCGGCTTCCGGGGGCGAGGTAGAAAGCCTGAAACGAAGACTTGTCCCTGAGCAATTTCCAAGTCCCTTACCACTACCTCAAGTGTAGCAAGCGATATATTTCGCCTTTCCGCCCACCTTCGAACTGTATTATCAGTGATTGGCGCCCTAAATGGCGCAGATCTATGGAGAACGGCCTCGAGGTCTTATCGTGTGGTATTCGATGCCCGGCTAAACATTTGCCGGCAAGATTGAATACTCTGATTTGGTTACCGGACCCTGTAACTCCCTCGGTGTCAAGCTGAAGGATGCCGTTTTTAATCATTGGATACGGCTTTTTCGGTGGGGAGTGCCTTTTGGGTTCAACTGTCGTTTTACAAGACCGGGGCAGGGGGATGGGCATACGAGCGCTTCCGCAATTGTCAAATTCCCTGATTTTCCAATTGTAACCAATATACCACCCGGTGGTTGCAGGGCCTCCGATGCCGTCCCGCCAATGATTGCTGTATATCGATATTAGATCTGTAATCTGTTGAGGATAAGAGATCCCCTGTTTCGTGCGGTAGAGGTCGTTCAAATGCTTCTTGCCGTTGCCCAGGCATAACCAGTAATCGCCGGGTTCTTCAATAAACCAGTCCAGCGTAATGGTTGATTTGCCGGTAGGCAGGTCAATGATCTTTTCATGAAGTGTCGGCCGTGTGCCTATAGGCCATATGCCCGTATGTGCATCGTTTTTTTCCTGCAGATAAAACTTCCGGGTTCCTTCTACACTGGAATAAACGTCCAGGGAAGCAAGAACAAGGGGTTTGTGCGTAACAAAAGCCATATAGAGGAGTTCGTGATTGGAGTAATAGTCTCCTGAAAGACCTGCGCTGTTATCGCCTGGCCCGATGCTGACTATTTGCTTTGGCGGGCTCCCATTCTCAGCAAACACGGTATCCATGGAAGCGGGAAGACTGATCTTGAATGTGTCTCCGATAGATATGGGTAGTCCGCCGACTGGTGACGAATACCATCTGGTCTCTTGGGTGCTTGAACAACTTACTAAAGCAGTATCGCCGAAACATTTCACGTGTTCATTCAGAACCGGCCGGCTTAGTGCATTAATAGAAATTGTCTCACGTGCCGTATCTGCACCGTTCTGGTTCTGAACAAATAGGGAAATGGTATAGGATCCATTTTTCTCATAGCTGTGTATGGGGTTTCGAGCATTCGAGTGATTGCCGTCTCCGAAATGCCACGTGCGGGAAGTGGGGGAATATCGTGAGCCGTCTCGAAACTGAATGGTTCCCGTGCAGTATGTCTGCTGAGAGAGAATGATTTCGGCTTTGGGAGGCTCTTCGCAGGGGTCCAGACAATTGCATAATCGCTTGAATTGATTAATCGACGAAACTGTCGATTCACACCAGCCGTCAATACCGGGTACTACCTGACGGAACATGATGCAGTTGCTGGTTTGCACGTGTTTCGCTCCCCAATTGTGAGCTAATTCATGGGCTACGAGGAGACTCATAGCATGAAGCGAGGTGGTGTAATCTTTAATGAGATGAACACCGCTGTCCGCACATATGCCCTCCTGGCGTGCAACTCCTATCTTGCCGCCGGATGTGTCGTGAAAAAACAGACCTGCCACATCGGATTCACTGCTGAACCCCTCGGGGCCGTTCACCCATTCAACGAAGCCGGCGGCGTCCCAGTCGTCGGTTCTTCCAAATGTCTCATGTTCAGTGGAATCGATTACGATCTCCACAATTCTGTGAATTATATTCAGTCTTGGGTCTGAAAACCTCTCGGCCACCATGTTGTGTATGGTCAAAAGGCGCTTCTCCACGGCGGCCACACTACCATATTGTTTAACCATCGAAACGTCCGCGGCCAGGCAAAGGTCGGCAGTCACACAGGGATCGTTATACTCGGTTCCAGCGGTACGCTTCTCCATTCCGTGACTAACCACATTCGAATCATTAGTGAGGCAGAAGCCGGTGTTTTTTTCTAAGAGGTCCGAGCCACGGTAAGCCAATAGTGAGGCCGAATCGGCGGCTTTATAAAAATTGAGTAGAGGCTCGATATAGATTGTCTCACTTCCCCACGTAAAAAAGCCCGCAATCGAATTGCCGTCGATTGTAAATCGAGCCTTTTCCTCTTTCTTTCCGCTTCTGTATCCGCGGTAGGACCGACATTCGGTTCCCGGGCGATCAAGGATACCGGTGTCGGTAAGGATGCGAATTCGGTAATCCGCCGATCGTTGATCGGAAGGAAACAGTTGGAATGTAAGATCATACCTGGAACCAAGCTGCAATCTAAGGAACCCTCCATTCCGGAATGAACCGGCAGTCGCTTTCGCAAGTGGAATTCGCGAGCTAATCGTATAGATTGAATATTGCTTTAGTATTGAATCAACAGTCGGAAATGTTGCTTGCGCAATTTGGTGATCAGACTCGGTCGCGAGGATTTGGATAGTCGCGTGAGCTTCGGTTTCAAAGATAAAGAGGAACAGGAGAGCCGCGAGGACCGGACTTTTGTATTTGAGGCAATGCATAGGCTGCGGGACTCCCCTTTCAGTGATGGTTCGGAATGAAATACGCTCTCATAAGGCCATTTTCGATGTTTCCGTTTTGCACAGCAGGTCAAACCTCGTCTCTGACGCCGACGGGGTATTTTGATCCGCTAAAGTTCCTGCTGATTCTCTCGTGTCGGCATCGGCAAAGGCACAGCATGAACCGTATAATCTACCACATAATAAGAAAACTTGCGCGGCCCGGCATGACTTTTCATGGTACGATTTTTGATTGAGTCGGATATTTGCAGAAACATCACCCATCATAGATATTTACATATACCCTGCGTAGCCGAAAGTGCAATGAGTCTAAAGAAACGGCGCTCAACCTCCAAAGGATTATACTATGTGGTCGGGTAGCGCAAGTGAGGATGATGGTGATGCAGGGAAACTGTATCAAGAAAGCTTTACACAAACCGAATGGAACAACTATGTTTTGGATGGGGATCGTTGCTCAAGCTGCCACCCCCATAAGACGGTCAGGACGGAATGAACTATTACGTATTGGAATGAACCGATATTCGATTAACGAGAGATGGCCGATTGCCGTCTCACGTTCTCTTATTACCTGGAAACACGGGAGTTCATTGTGAAAGCCGCTATTCTCTCCTTGTCAGCTCTGTTACTTGCGAATTCCGCCCTTTATGCAAATGATTTCTCCTGGAGGATGTACAATGACACAAACTCTACGGCAATACGAAAAAGCGCTGAGCGCACAAGGGGTGACCATTTCCAGGTGCGGGATATCTTCAGTGATTCCGACGGCCGAATCTGGATGAATTTTGAACACGGAGTAGTCTTGCGTTATGACGGTGACAGCATCGAGGTGCTAAGTGATCTCCGTGATAAATGGCCCGACGGCTTCTTTTCAACGATTTATGGCTGGTGCGAAATGGATTCCGCCGTATGGAAAAACGACCGGGATGGCCTGTACCGTATTGCGGATACAATAGCGTATATCCCCGATACTATGTATGATTCGGGAAATCCCGACCGCATACGGTGGAAGAATGCTCTTTGCTTCCGAACCGTGCGGGATGAAATATGGGGGTACAATAAGCCCGCTCATGTATTTACGATTTACGATGGGGAGAGATATGCCGTCCGTGAATTCGTGGATTCAGTGGAGGTTACCGACATCAGTAGTGACGAGGAGTTCGTATGGGTCGCTACCACCGATGGGTTGTGGCGCGAGGATGATAGTACATGGACTAAGTTTACTCCTGACAATTCGGGAATTCCGTCGAACATATTCACTTGCCTGGCAAAGGATAAAGAAAACAAACTCTGGGCCGCAGTTCGAAAACCCGCGGCAATAATCCAATGGATCAATGACTCCACCATGCGGGCGTTTGATTCAACCTCGACGAATGGACTCTTACGAGAGAGCACCATTCCGCTATACATGATGTTCGATCGAAACAACGAACTGTGGGTATGTACGATGCATAGCGGTTTGTATCATTATGATGGTTCAGAATGGTCCAGGTATACTACGGAGAATTCAGAGCTGGCCTCCAATCACATAATCAAAGCGGCCGAAGACATGCACGGCAACATCTGGATCGACATTGACATGCTTGGGATCTTTTGCTGCGGAATTCAGGTACTTGAGAGAAACCCTCTGGATGGGCGAATGACATTCCGTACAATGCCTGACATAAAAACTTCAGAAGTCAAAACGTTTCTGCAACGATCGCTACGCCTGAAAGGGAACGAAATCGCTGGAAAAATCCTCCACAATAGCACTGCCCTGGTGAGAGCAGAACTGATTGACGTCAGAGGGCGAGTTCTAGGCACTG
>CAYFVL010000288.1:0-7377 GCA_964346405.1 uncultured Fibrobacterota bacterium | reverse complement strand
ATCTGACAACTAAAACTACCTTAAGGGCCTGTCCACTTTTTGGGGTCCGGCTCACGGAGCCGATCTTTCACCGATGTCCTTACCCTGGAACCGGGGTAACACCGCTTGCCGTGATACGTTGGCACAGTCGTCGGGATGTACAATTGCGCTGAAGTGTTTTCCGATCAGTTCCTCGGGAGTGTATCCCAATGATCCGACAGATTGACTGAGGAAAGTGAAATATCCATCGGGATCGATAATGTACACTATATCCGGAAGTAACTGCAGCAAAGTCCGGTATCGTTCATTACTTCTGAGCAGACGACTGGACGATATATTTTCTCGATGTACCTGGTTGGCCAATACGATTACGCCCAGCGGTCTTCCATCGTCGGAATCGTAAGATTCGCATTTCAGATTCAGCCAAAGTCGACCGCCGTTTGGATGATCAACTCCGACATTGCATTCGCCGGCCGTACGAGTTCGAGCCAGACGGTATCGAGCTTCGATTACTGGTCCGTACGAACCTCCGTTGGGTCCTTCATACAGGTCGCGTTCGGCGGTACCAACGGTTTGGGAAGAAGTGTATCCGAACAAATTTTCAGCGCCGTGGCTCCAGAATATAATTGTACCCTGCAAATCAGTAATATAGGCCGCGAGGCTTCCGCATTTCAGAAGCAAATCACCAGGTGAGAACTGAGTGTTAGGATCGATTCCCGGCACGGTCAACGTGTTTCTCCTGGAAATTCTTCAAGGGACTTCAGTAGCTTATTCATATCCGTCGGCATTTCATCTTCGATAGTACATGTTTCTCCAGTAACAGGATGGATAAATGACACTTTCCTGCAATGGAGAGCGTGGCGGTGGAATCGAGGGACGGGTGAATAGGATACTTCCTCAGTCGAACCCCGACCATCTTCTCGTGAGTCTTCGCCATACAGCTTATCCCCAATGACAGGGATTCCGAGCCAGGCGAGATGGACACGTATCTGGTGTGTGCGTCCGGTGCGAGGAAATGCTTCTACCATTGCGAACTCTCCGTTTCCAATCGATTTGACCGTACGGTATTCAGTCAGGGATTCCTTTGCTCTTGTTCCTCCGACCCGGTGCTTTGATGCATTATCCGACTGTTCATCCGGTCCGATGGGGCGGTCGATCTGTCCCGACAAGGGCAGGGGGCATCCTCGGGTCAGAGCAAGATATGTCTTCCGCAGGCCGCGGTTGGCCAGCAGTTCGTTCATGCGACGAAGTGTATCCCTGTCCTTGGCGACAAGAACTATTCCGCTGGTTTCGCGATCAAGCCGGTTTATCGCCCCGGCATTGGGAAAGGCCGGATCGTGTACATATCGTAATTGATACATTAGATTGCTCTTGAATGATTTTCCCGCACGATGCATCAATAAATTACCCGGCTTTGATACCCCCAGAATCCATTCGTCCTCATATACAATCGAATAATTGAGGTCGGCTGCGGGTTCGGTCCATTCCGGCATGTCGTACGAAATCACGTCACCTCCGGTCACAATGGTATGTACCGTACAGATCTCATCGTTGCGGCGAAGCCGCTTCTCACCTATTCTCGACAGCCATTCTTCCGGTGTTAAATATTTGAATCGATTGCTCAAATAGGCGGACAATAAGATATTCTTGAGGTGGCTGGGAACTTTTGAAGAAACTTTCATATTTCGTTAATACATAGCGGCTTTGATCCCCTTCGGACATTTTTGACATAGTTGATGATTATCACCTCGGTTTTCCTGCCTTCAGCGATATTCACTATCAACCGGTCGATATACTTGCGGGCAATGAAAAATCCGCGGCCGTGAAAATCATAAACCCCCAGAGGTATTCCGCTTTCGTCCCGGGCAACCTGACGGTGCAGCCAGTACAGTACATCGGATTTCCGGAGACGTCCTCCGTTATCAGTCACGGCAATTGCATACTTTTCATCGTCATACGCAACCGCAAGATCTATTGCTTCTTCGGGGGATAGCTCAAAGTCGTAGTTCCAGTTTTCTTTTGTTTTTGGATCTTCTTTGCGTATGCCGTAAAATACGGCATTTGTCAGTAGTTCAAGCAACACCAACCCAAGTCGTCGTCGCACATAGCCTTTCGGCAGGAACGAAATCGCTCTGTCGGCATCCTGGTGCAACTGATCACCTCTTGTAATCTTCAGGTTGTGACGGACCGGGTCTCCACCAAAATATCGCGCCACACCGAAAATGTCCTCGCTAATCAGATTTTCAAGCATAATTGAGAGGCCGTGAAAATCAAAAGGAGTCGTTTTGACGAAAATGTTGCCGACCTCGTGCTCCATGGCCAATTCGAGATACTCTTCGACATTATAGGCCGTGATGAGAACTCTCTTTATCTGCGGGTGAGATTGGCGAACCTCACTGAGAAAATCGAATCCCTTCATCACCGGCATATTGATGTCCGATAGAATCAGATCAACATGTTGCATTCCGATTATCTCATCGAGTGCTTCTCGTCCGTTACCGGCATTCAGGACACTGTATCCCTGCGAATCACGGAGATAGTCGGATATCATTTCACGGATCTCCGGTTCGTCGTCAACTACAAGGATAGTCTTTCGGGACTTATCAAACGCCATTTTGAGTATATCTCCACATCCCCTGGAAGGAAATAACGTATTTTCCCGATAGCTGGAACGGTACGCATGCAAATACGTCTCACAAAAAGATTAGCCCGAGATTTCGAACCGGCCATCAAAGCCGGTAGACTTCCCGCATTTTGCTGTTGGTTTGCATTTTTGGGCGGTACGGCGTGCGCCTACCTGCTTGCGTTCCAATGGCCGTTTAAATTGTACCATTTCCTTATCGGACCTGCAATTGCCGCCGTAGCGGTGCTTCTCATGATTGTGAGCCGGCACCATTTCAGGCTTATTCCGGCATTCTTCGCGGGGTCGATACTTCTTCTTCTACGCTTCGAAACAGAAGCTGATTTTTTCTCTACCAGAGGATTGCCGCGGGATATCAGCGAGTCTGTGCTATATGGAAGAACCGCCGGGTATACTCACCGCACCTCATCAGGATTCCTTCTCGGGATACAAGTCGACAGTGCTTCGTTTTCCTCCGGGCCTATTGTGCTCTTCAAGGGCAAAAAAGTGGTCTGCCGCAGTCGTGAATATATACCCACCAATTCAGAGGTGATCCTGAGTGGCCGGTTTCGTCGGCCGCGTCCCAGAATGAATCCGGGTGGTTTCGACGAATACAACTATCTGCTTTCCCGAGGCGTATACGGAAACTTCTATTCAGACGGTATGATTGAGGCTCGTTCCTTGTCTCCTTCAATTTCGACGGGTTTTCTGTCGCGCATTCGCGAATATGTGGACCGCCAAATAGATAGAATTCCTTCTCCGATGCACCGGGCGATTTTCTCGGCAGTTATTCTGGCCGACCGTTATGGATTACCGACATTCACAAAAGAATCGTATCGATATGCCGGAACCATCCACCTTCTGGCCATTTCCGGCTTGCACGTTGGGATACTGGCGGCATTCACGTTTTTTGTACTTTCATTGTTTCCGGTTCCGCCGTCGGTGCGGTCGGTTACGGTCATGCTCTTCCTATTTGGGTATCTTCTGCTGGTAGGACCGGCACCCTCAATTTTCCGCGCAACCATGATGACCTGCATCATTCTCCTGGCGACTGCGTTTCGTCGGAAATACAGGATTCTCAATGCGGTGGGTCTGGCCGGAATTATCTGGCTTATAATTTCTCCGCGCTCCCTGTTCACTCCAGGATACCAGCTTACGTTCTCGGCGACACTGGGCATTGTGATGCTTTTTCCGATTTTCAGTTCGGTCCTCCCCCGCTCGACCGGAACATTGTCGTGGACTCTGGTGTTCAGAAGCATTGCCGGTCTCTTTTTCGTATCCCTGGCCGGCTTTCTCTCAACCGCGCCCATACTCATGTATCATTTCAGGGAAATTTCGCTTCTGGGGTTGATAACCAACATCTGGACCGTCTCATCGATGACTGGTGCAATGCTCCTTTTTTTCGTAGGACTTCTGCTCAGCACCGTCTCTACCGCGCTATCGGGTTTCGCCTTTTTGGTATCACGATTCTTTTTCTCTCTTGTAACGGCTACCGCGGATTATTCCCGGCTTTTTCCCGGGGGAACCATTCTCAGTGCCGTTCCTTCCGCTGTATCAATGATCCTGTTTGTATTCGCCTTGATTCTGCCCGCCGTAGTCATGCCCAAACAACGGTTGATCTATGGTGGGTTTTCGCTTATGTTTTTCCTGATGGTATATCCCACGGCAACAGTTCTGGATCTGAAACGCGATCGCACCGAGGCATGCCTGTTTTCGCTGAGGGAAGGGCACGCCGCCGGGATCCGAGTTTCCCGACACCGAATCTGGCTGATTCTGTCGTGCCATGAAACCATGTACAACAGACCTTCCAGGGATGCGCTTCTCCCCTGGCTCGGGACATTTCCCGGGGGGCAGCTCGAAGGCATTGTCGTGCCCGCGCCGTCGATTAATCTGGTCCATGATCTGAAGCTTCTGCTCCGGACCTACAGAGTGAAACGGATCGTCACCGGTGCCTTGCCGAATGACAAGCTGTTCCGAGAAGATCTCGATACTTTTCTTATGGAGCACGGCACATTACTCGAAGAACTGGTACACGGAGGACTCATACACCTTTGCGACTCAACCCGAATCGAGCTGTTTCCCACCATCGACAATGGCATTCAAAACATAGGGCTGCGGGCAGTCCCTCAATGGTCGGCAACCATAAACGGAACACAT
Organism: uncultured Fibrobacterota bacterium; assembly: GCA_964346405.1. Lineage (GTDB taxonomy): Bacteria > Fibrobacterota > Chitinivibrionia > Chitinivibrionales > CAYFVL01 > CAYFVL01. Next base: position 2,621 of record CAYFVL010000288.1, on the reverse strand, counting down.
ATTTCGTACCCTCGCCCTCCAAAGAAGACACATAATAGAGAAGGAGTTGTTTTGTGTGACGGAAAAGCACAACTTATCGGTAATGGTTCTTTCCCGTGGAGGGATTCATTGTCTCAGGTAGTGGATCTTCGGGAACTGGGTGCCCTTACCATGATATCGTCAGATACTGAAGGCATCGGGTGGACGGTTGAGGCCGAACACCGTCGACCGCTCCTCCGTATGCATTAGCCCAAGCTTCGCAGTCGCGAAACGCCGCAGCGAAGTCGAAATGTCGAAATGCCGAGGGAAAGATCTGTATGCGTAAGATGTTGTGCGAGATTAAGTTAGAAGAAGCGCAGGGCATCCGGGGAGATACCCTGAGCATTTTACTACAATGAATCGCGCGCCGGCTTACGCAGAATCGTGAGTTGATTGCGAAACCTGGGCTAATATGGGTGCATCAAACGACAACTTCTATGAAGTAACTCGGAGTGCGCGCAGAACGCCGTCGTTTGAACTTATAAAACCCATACCTTCAGCAAGCAGAATACCGGTGCAGGAATTGGCGACATCAAGCCGCCCCGCGATTTCACCGGTCCGCGCATTCAGGGCCACAACCGCTTTCTCGGCTCCCGCCTCGGTGTATACCAGACATTCATGGGCCATCTGGAGAGGGCTGCACCCGGCCGCGTGTCTGGCCCATAAAGTTTCACCATTGCTCCCGTCGAATGCCTGCACAATGTGAGACCTGGTGTAGAGAATACCGTTTCGAGCAAGCATATGATAGGTTCCAAGATCGTTCTTACGCCACCGTATAGTTCCGGTTTGATCATCAAGGCACAGAACCATACCGGAAGCATTTATCCGACGATGTGCGACGTATACAAGACCTCTGGTATGAGCGACGAGAGGACGAAATACTCCAGACATTGATTCGGGATAGTCCGCGGTCCATCTGATGTTACCAGTGGCATGAGCGAGGTTGTGGATGGTTTTCTCAGAAGCGACGTAAATTCCATTGGGGGTTGGGATAGGCCGTGAAATCATTTTGCCGCTCAAATTGATGTCCCAGACAATTTTTCCGGTCCGCGAATCCATGGCGGAAACGGAACTGCCATTCGCCCAGTACACGTTGCCCTCGTAAATCGATGGATTCACACCGGACTGCGAACTATTGGCCAATCCTGACGAGTAGGTCCAATCAATAGTACCGTCCGAAATGCGCATAGCCGAAAGCCGGGAGTCTCCTGAATTTGAAAGTGTGACAGTGTATACATGCTGATTATCGGCTGCAAGATAGCCGTCCGCCGCTTCCGAAGATCGCCACAAAACCCTTCCCCGATCGGCATCCACCGCAACAATCCTGTTTCCTTCCCGTTGCTCCTCGACCGCAAACACATAACCGTTTCGAGCAACGGGAGCGGAAGCCAAACCGGCTTGAACGGCCCTGATACCGTCATACTCCCAGGCTGGGTCATATTGTGATAGAAGCGATCCGACCCGTGCGGCTCGAACATGAGCCGGTTCGTTTCCAGGAAAACCAGCCACGTAGAGAATTCCCATAATCCCTGAAAGTGAGAGAACAAGCAAGGCGGCGATTCTCCACGGCATTTGTTTTCCGGATCGCAACGAAGAAGCCGGTTTGAGAGTCTTTGTTCCCCGTGTCCCCAACCCGCACGAAATCGCATCATCAAGTTTTTGAGCAAAATCGGCTGAAACGAACGTAGCGTCGGCCGAATCCTTGAATCGCTGCATACACGACGACAGCACGGCAAATTGCTCGGCGCAATCTCGACATACACGGATATGTCTCTCTACGGCACATTGCTCTATATCACTCATTCCGCCTAGTGCAAATTCCTCAAGTCTGGAACAGACTTCACGACATTTCACCGGCTTAACTCCTTGCTTTGGGGGCGATAACCGAATATACGACCCTTCCTGTCTGGGTCGATTCACTTAGTTATACGCCTTTCACGGCCGTATCGGGACAATGGATTTTTTGGGGAACAAAAAATTAAACCAGGTTACGCAGTCGAGAACGAGCAGTTCGTACAAGCCAAAGCGATATAGCTATCGAAGCATTTCCGCGAGGGAATGAATAATCGGACGTTGACCCTTGATCAGCTTTTCTTCAGCGGCTTTCAGCGGGAACCAATCTCCGCGATCCGATTCGGGGAATTCTTTGTATTCACCCGATTTGGGCGGCCACTCCAAAGAGACCGTATTACTTCTGAACGTCTCCAGGTCGATATCCTGCCGTAGCGCAAACGCATGCACGATCTTGGAACCGGACTGACGTACCGGAGGCAGTGCATGAAGCTCGTTTTGTACCATTTGACCGGTTTCTTCCTGAAACTCCCGTCTGGCGGCGTATATCGGTTCTTCTTGAGGAAGCACCTCCCCTTTCGGAATGGACCAGGCGCCTGAATCTTTTTTGGCCCAGAAAGGGCCGCCTGGATGAACGAGAAAAACCTCGGGAGATTTCCCTTTCCACCGGTAGGCTATGATTCCCGCGCTGACTTTCGGCATAGGTTTTCCTGAGCTGTTCCAGCTTCCTGATGGGTACTAAGTAGTGCTTGTCCGAGAAGTCCCTAAAACGGACGCTGAGCCTGTCGAAGCGCCCGTTTTAGGCTGAAATC
>CAYFVL010000287.1:0-7397 GCA_964346405.1 uncultured Fibrobacterota bacterium | reverse complement strand
AAGGTGATTGGTCCGTCAAAACGAATCGGCCTTCCGTCCGGCTTTTTTGAGTTGTGGGTTTGTTTTTCGCCTTGGGGCGAGGAAAGAAAAAAGGTTACGGACACCGCAAGGGTGTTTAAGCCGGGGGAGTTGCATTTTGGTTGCATTGCCGGATAAACCATTGCCATACGGGCAACTATTGACGGATGATCTCATTCGTGCAATGGTAATGCGGATCGCAGAGCAGTTACATCCTGAAAAGGTCGTGGTGTTCGGGTCTTATGCAACGGGGAGCCCAACCGCGGACAGTGATCTTGATCTTTTAATAGTTATGGACTCGGACCAACCCGCCTACAAACGGGGCCTCCCGATTCGCCGTCTTTTCAATCCGCAACCTTGCCCGATGGATATCCTGGTGTACACACCCGGTGAGGTGGAATATTGGAACGGGACGGTGAATCACATCATAACCGAGGCGTTTGAGAACGGGAGGGTCTACTATGAGCGCAAAGCAGCATGAGTTGGCCCTTCGGTGGATTGAAAAAGCACGGCACGACCTATATGTTGTCGACAAAATGCTCGATGACGAGGAAAGCCCAACGGATGTGATTGGTTTCCATTCACAACAGGCGATCGAGAAATCGCTAAAAGCATTATTGACCGCCCTCGGAGCGAAATTTCCACGCACTCACGACCTGGAAGAGCTGATTGACATGGCAGATCCTCTATTACCGCAACTTTCCGACCATCGAGAAACATGCGCTGTGATAACGCATTTTGCTGTTGCTGTCCGGTATCCTGATTCAATGGACGAACCGATGCGGGAAGACGTTGAGAATGCAGCCGGAGACGCGTGGGCAATTTTCCGCCTTATTGAGAAGACGATAAGGGAGCAAGATAACAGCTGTTAATTAAAGATGAACGCTCTTTTTTCAAAAAGGGATACGTTTCCCTTCGTAAAGCAACTATCGGCTCAAACCTGATTCGCGAATCATCAGGGTCCCCTTCAAAGCGATTCTGCGACCATAGGTTCTTCGCATATCCACCGGCCGCAGAAATGACTGAACCGCAAGACGGCACAGTTGTGGTATTCCAAAGTCGTAAGAACTCAGCCCCAGTTGGGCCGAAGCCGGTGAATTGTCGAACCCGACAAGGAGTGGCCTGGTTTTTCTCTCCGAAACATCCGCAAGAAACCGGACCCCGGTAAAGGCAAGCCTGTCGTTGGCAAATACCCAGGCGGTTATCGAACGATCCTTGTAAACAGACGTAAGCCTCTCAAGAAGATCTTTAGCTACGGGGATAGTGTTTCGCGTTTCCCAGAGGGGACGGAGGAAATGAGACCGAACCTCTCCAGGGTAAAAGGCATTCATAATTCTGCCCAGTCGCCTGAGGGTTGACGTTTCTATCCCGGAATCAGGATCCGTTTCCCGCTGTCGAAGAGAATGCAAGAGCAAATGCCGAGTATCGGGTGCCCCCTCGGAGGGATCGTAAAACTGTCCAAGCCCTTCGATACGTTCGCGAAGCCAAGGCTCACTTTCTAAATTCTCCGGGAAGAAAAAGGCAATCCGTGAGTGACCTATTCGGGCGAGATAGTGTCCTACGGCTCGACCTGCAACTCGCTCGTCGGTATGAACGAGAATATGATGGGCGGGAAGAGTGCGCTTAATTTCTGAAGGAGCAATGTTCACGTATATCACGGGGATGTTCCCTATCCCGGTATAAAAATTCATCCAGGAATCGAGGTCGGCCGAATGGCAGTGAAAAAATGCCGCGGAACTCCGGAGTAACGGCTGTAAGGAACAAGGATCCGGAGAGTATGCAACGACCGGTCGACCGTTTCTCAGCCCTGCCCGATGCAGCTCGAACTCCAGAGATCCGAAGATGCTGTCGAACGGCTTGGTGGGCGGTGCAAACTGTCCCGGACGTAAGACAAGATTGAAATACATGTCCGACTCTGGGTGCGGATTATCATTCAAAATCCAGCGTCTGCCGTATCGACGAATAAGTCCTTCATCAGCAAGCCGTCGTTGGATGCTAAGAAGGGTTTGCGCGGTCGTTCCATACCGCTTGGCAAGCAGTTTCGTCTGAAAAACCTTCTTGTTTTCATCCAGAACATCCCCGCTCAGTAGTTCCTCTCGAAGCGTCGTGAGGATATGAGCTGATCGCGATGGAACATTCTCTTTGATTGCCGAGGAGTCGGGCGCCGAAGCGCACCCCGGAATATGATATCGGTTCCTCGTTGTACCATGTGCCTCGATATCTCCCGCTTCACAGAGCGTGCGCATCACAATCTGAATTGTTGCGGTTGAGGCGTTATACTCCCCGGCGAGTTGCCGAATCGAGGGCAGTCGCATTCCCAAAGCCCATTCCCCGAGTTGAATTCTGGTTCTCAAATCCTCCCGAATATGCCGGGAAGATGATGAATTCGAGTTGTTAAAACGATGTCCGGCCATCTGCAAACCCCTAACCCAGGTTTCGCTATCAACTCACGCTCCCGTCTGGCGGGACTCAAGGTATCTCCCCGGATATCCCTGCGCTTTTTCTAAGTCAATCTCGCACAACATCTTACGCATAATGCTCTATCCCTCGGCTCCGCTCGGGACATCGCCCCTCGACATTTCGACATTTCGACTATCTCAATGCAGCGCTTCGCTCAACACAACGCTCCGCTCGGGGCATCGCCCCTCGGCATTTCGGCATTTCGGCTCCGCTCAATACGGCGCTTCGCTCACTTCGACACCGCAGTGCAGCGCTCCGCTCGGTACGGCGTCTCTCGACTGCGAAACCTGGGCTAAATAAATCCGGCGGAGCCGGGATTAAATCAACACTCCGAAACATAATCCAACCGGTCGATCAATACGGCACACCACTTTCTTTGAAAACAAAATACAAAATACCATTTCAAAAGGGCTGAATTGTGTATGACAATGCTTTTCTGAAGCGGTAATTTAAATAGGTACGAAGGCGGTAACCGGACCATAACAAAACTGAGAGGTATTCCATGACCGTGCGCAAGGGCATATATGTCACAATCCCCAATGCCGCCGTTGTTGCGTGTTTCATATTCGGGTTTTCTCACACAATCGCGCATGCGGGGATGGTTCTTACGTCTGAAACGGAGTGCTACACTCACATTCTTGAGGATTGGAAAATCCAGGATAATGTAGCTCAAGTGGGTCTTGAGGCCGCGACGGTGTCGGCCATTTCGTCCTTGCCGGAGTCGCGCCGTCAGGAATTGAATCAGCAACTTGATGCAGTACCCGACCGGTCGAATGAAAGCCCGGGCCTGCTCGAGGTTTACATCGCCGCCTGCTCGTCACGACGAGAACAACACCTGTCGCCTTATCTGGCGAGTATCGAAAAGATCGTGTTTTCACAGGAGAATGAACGGCCCGGGATTTGGGAAGGACCGCACAAAGCCGGAGGTTATGAGGGAAAAGGTCTTGAATTGCTGGAACTCGACGGGTTGTTCGGTACGGTCTCTCACCTGATGCCCGAGGGAATTGCCCGGGATCCGGATATCAGCTTTGACGGGACCAGGATTCTCTTTGCCTGGAGAAAAGGTGGTAATCGGGATCACTATGACATACATGAAATGGATCTATCCGACGGATCGGTCCGGCAGATTACCTACTGTGATGAATACGATGACATAGAACCAAGGTATCTCCCTAACGGTAACGTACTGTTTCATTCCACTCGACAAGCGCAACGCACCGATTGTATCTCCACGATGGTGTTTAATCTTTTTGTATGCGACGGCGACGGAAACTACCTGCGACGCCTGGGTTTCGATCAGGTGAGCACTCTTAATCCTGTACTCTTGCCTTCGGGGGAGGTGCTGTACGCACGCTGGGATTATAGTGATAAGTCCCACGTTTTCGGACATGCACTGTTCACCATGAAACCTGACGGCACTCGTCAACAGGAATACTACAACAACAATTCGCTTTTCCCCACCAATGTTCTTCATCCTCGTCCTATTCCGGGCACGAACAAGATAATGGCGACGATCACAGGGTATCACACCAACCAACCCGGAGAAATCGCCATAATAAACAACAGTCACGGATACCAGAACGGGGCCGGCCTTACCTTCGTGTCTCCGGTCAGACAGATCCATGAGATGCGGGACGCTCGATGGGGATCGGAAGTGCCCGAAGAGCTTTACCGCTTCAGTGGAGAATCGTTTCCCTACCCCGGCAAAGGCCCCATCGACCGATGGAAAGGAGAAGGCTCGAAATCAGCCTATCCGTATCCTCTGGACGAGAACGCCTATCTTGCCGTGCATTGGCCCAAAGAGCGGCAGGGGGATGACGTCTGGAAAGACCGCTACGGTCTGTACCTGATGCTTGTCGACGGCCGGAGAGAGTTGCTTTTTTTCGATCCTTCCGGAAACTGCGCCACCCCTGTCCCTCTTCATTCCCGGTCCGTTCCACCGATGCTTCCGTCGACAGTTGACTACCGGGACAGCGTGGGTGTTTTCCAGATCGTTGATATTTATAAGGGGCAGAGTTTGAAGGGCATTGAGCGAGGTACGGTCAAACGACTGAGGGTAGTCGCACTCCGGTATCGCCCGGCGTTCACTATTGGAAAGAGTCAACACCACGGGCCAGTCAGCGAGGGAGGCTACAACAATCCAATCGCCACGAACAATGGAACCTGGGATGCCAAGGCGGTACTGGGTGAAACACCCGTTCATGAGGATGGTTCGGCGAATTTCTACGTCCCGGCTCGGGTTCCGGTTTTTTTCCAGGCCCTGGATGAGAAGGGACATACGGTTCAGACTATGCGGTCCTGGGCCACTCTCCAGCCCGGAGAACAGTTCTCCTGTGCGGGATGTCATGAGTCGAAACTGGAGATACCGCTACCGCCAACGACTCCGCCAATCGCCATGCGAGAAGACCCACGAACGCTCGAACCATTCTACGGACCCGCGCGGGGATTCAGCTATGTGGAAGAGATCCAGCCGATATGGGACGCCAAATGCGTTTCATGTCACAATGCCCAGAAACCAAACGGCATAAACCTCGAAGGAACACCGGTTCCCAATTACGTATGGATAGACGACCGGGAAACTCATCGAACCTGGCTCCAATCGTACATTAACCTTGTTTCCCATGCGAAGTCGGCTTCCGAAAGCAAATACGTAAACTGGTTTCATGGCGAAGATTGCCCATTGCTTGCACCACCATATCGTGCGGGAGCCTGCAAAAGCGAATTGGTCTCCTTGCTCGAAAAGGGGCATAAAGACGTGAAAATGACTCGTGAAGAGATGGACAAGATCAGTTGCTGGATCGATCTCGGAGTCCCTCATTTCGGAAGCTATGCCGAGGGCGTTCTTGGCAACGAAAGCATTATTGAGAAGGCTCAGGAGAGTGAAGATGCCTGGAAGGAAAAGGAGTCCGCAAACATTCAGGCATTTATCGCTGCCGGACAACCTTCGGGTGCAACAAATGTCGCGACAGCTCCGACGACGACACGTCAGTCACCGAGGAGTGCTGCGGAACTCACGTGCCGAATTGTCGACGGGCGCCTGAGAGTTTGGGCCGCGCACTCGGATTTCGTGGCATCGGAGCCCGCGAATCTGCGAGTGTTTTCGGTTCGGGGACGTCTGATATTCAGTCGGACATTTTCAATCAGGGAGGCGATATCGGCAAGCGTGAGTCTCAACCGGGTCTCCGCCGGTCCACTCCTGATTATGCTCGAGTCGGGACATCATCGTGAAGTGACGACGCAGATAAATCTTCATCCCTGATCGGATTCAGACGATCGAAAGCGTATCAGAAGGGTATGTCCTCGTCGTTTTCCGGCTTTTTCTTTTTCGCGCGTTTCTTCTTCTTTTTCTGGGGATCATGCAGCTTGAGTGGTGTATCATCGGCCATTAAATCGGATAGGTCCTCCATGGCGTCAATAGTACCCATGGCTTCCATGAACACTTCCATGGACCTGCAGAGGTTAAGAAGGATCTCGGAATGGATTTTTCTTTCATTCAGGTCTTTGGCCTTCGACAAAGCCGCTACACTCCGGTCGATTTCACGAGGAAGTGCTTCGAACACATTCTCAAGTTGTTCCACATTTTGCCTTTCAGTTTGAAATTATGCTCCCCTCAAGGTAAAATACGATTTTGCCGAAAGCCGCACAGAAGCCGTCTCAATCGGGGATAGAATTTCGCCTCGGGACAGGTTTTTCATGACAACGCCCTAACCCAAGTTTCGCGCCGGAGCCTGATGCGACATACTTCATAGATGCGGTTTCCGAATCGATTTGACTTGAAAGCTGTTGTTCCGAGCGTTACCGCAAAAGAGCTACGGATTGGTAATACCCCCGTGGATTCCGGCCGATCCGTTTTTCGCGCTTACAACATCATCCACCTTCTTTCTTCGATCGCCCCACCATTTGATCCACCCATCCGATGCAACCGGGGCGATGGTCGTCTGAGGAGCGGTTCCGGCCGGATGAAGTAAAACCGATTCGCCGCTGCGCAAATCGATCTCCAGCAGATTATCCCCCAAATCGGTAATGGTCGGCTCGCGATCAGCCGTCACCGCGATCGGATGCTGCATATCCGTCCAGATACGGCATGTCTCGCCTGAATTGCTGGTGATGCCGATAAAACGCGTAGTCCCATTTTGCCTGGAGGCGCTCACGGAAAAATTGCCCTGAGCACGCATGTCGTAAAAAGAAACATCAGCCCATGCATCGGGGATAGCGGGAAAAACCCGGATTGTTCCGCCCCAGCTCTGAAGCGCCATGTCCTGCATCGAGCGAAGAAATATCAACGGGGTCTCGTTCAGAAATGTGCTCGACGCTCCCCAGCTCGTGGCCCTGCGCAGGCCGCCCATTCCCTGCACCAACCAACTGTACGCCGTCTGAGCATCGCGCATATTTGCATACATGGATACTGCCGCGCCCATCGACCAGGGGCGATTCTGCATGCCCTGACCGGTCCACCAATCGATCGACTTTTTTGTTTGGGAAATACGACTCGAAATCGCGCGAATACTTGCAGGAGTCTCAATTTCGGCATATTATATATCCTGATTCTTTCTACCGGAGCTGAGCGAGTGTCACCTTCGGTTCCGCTGTGTAAGTAATATCAGTGCTCACATATCCATTACAGTATACCTGAATTGAGCGATTCTGAGTGAGGAGTTGGCGTAATCTCATGAGGCGAGACGGGTTTAGGGAATCGCGGTGCACAATCTCTGAGGTGCTGTCGCCGGCGTCCTGCTGCGTAATGGATCCGGTCCAACCAAAAGGGGACCGTATCCATTATATTTTTGCACGGCCTTTCGCGGAAAATCTCATCAAATCGCTGAACTCAGGGTTCTGCGCGAGCCCTAAACCCAAGTTTCGCAATCAACTCACGGCATTCTGCGTAAGCCGGTGCGCGATTCGTTGTAGAAAAATGCTCA
>CAYFVL010000286.1:0-7411 GCA_964346405.1 uncultured Fibrobacterota bacterium | reverse complement strand
GCTCTACCTCGGCTCCGCTCGGCACAGCGGTTCTCGACTGCGAAACCTGGGCTAATTGGAAAACGTGTGGTTCGGCATCGGACGACGAACTTATCGAGCGTTTAGCGGCAATCCGGATCGCACTACAACACTTCCCCGAACCATCACGGGTTCTCCGTAGGATTGGGTAACCAATTCAGGGCTTGCCAGGGAGGTTACGGCAAGTCGTCCCATCTCTGAATACCCCGAATCAAAACTTGTGATGTTCTGGGTGATCGCCAAATCCGCGTTGTCAAATCCAACAATCCGAAGCCGATCCACGTGGGAGGACTCGTGTCGTAGATATTCTCCGGCACAGTATGCAACAGCATCATTTATGCAGACCCAGGCGGTATAATGCCGGTTCCGCAATGCCCGGCGAAACAGCGGACGCAGACAGGACAGTTGATGTGTGACGCCCACGGCAACATCGACAGATGCATATACGCCCTGAAATATCGCAGGAGGTATTTCTCCTGATTGAGAAATTGCGGTCTCTCGCAGCCTGGTGGAAAACAGATTCCGAAGGCTGGTGCGAATACCGGGAACGTTGTGGCCCGCAGAAAAGCACTCAGAACAGTCGAATACAAGCATTGAGCGATCGGGGCCGGGGGACTGAAGAGGGTATATCTCCCGGATTCCTTCGAGTCTCTTTCGTACCCACGGCGTTTCTGTTGGAAGATGGGTAAAGAGGATGATGTCGCGGTGCCCCAGAGTAAGAAGAAGTTCGGCTACCGACCTTCCGGCTTGACGGTTGTCGAATCGGATCTCCCGGAAGCGCCCAAGCGGATGCGTGAATGGCTCGTCGGATCTGTTCAGTATCGTGATGGGGAAAGGGACGTTATGCAACGCCGGGGTTGTCTGGAGTTTCTGAGACTCGAGAATGAGTCCTGCGACTCGATGCGGCTCGGGGATGCTTTCCTCAGAGGTAACAAGAGTGAGACGTCCCCAGCCGATAGCGGACAGGTGTTCTTCGGCGGCATAGATGGCCCGAAGGAGCAGTGGATCTCGTGCGAATGCTGTCGCGCAGAATGCCGTGAGTTGATTGCGAAACTTGGGCTAGTGTCTCGAGGCTGGAAGTGGCGCTTTGAAATGGAAAAAGGCGGTGGGAGTTGATAACGAGGGTGAAAATGCGTTGACATACGCTGAAGGCGCAGTGATAACCTCGCATGCCTCTCTGGCCGCTTATGATACGACGTCGGGCGAAAGGCTGTGGTCTCTGCCGCACAATGGGGGAGGCACACCGGTACGATGGCGGCACGGCGGTCGGGTGTATCTGATTTACGGCAATACCGAGGAGACAATCCAGTGCATTGATCCGCGCAGCGGAGACATCCTCTGGACGGTAGCCAACGCCGGGTACAATAACTATCCGTTGTCTATTTCAGGTGACCATTTGATTGCAAATGTCGGTGGGCGTGATCGACACACCGAGGCGCAACTGGGCTGCTATCGCCTGACCACCGAAGGAGCCGAGAGGGTCTGGGTACTTCCCCAGTCATATGGGGGGCCATTCGGGACTTCCATTGTGATATCGAATGGATACGTGTATGCCCGCCTGAAAAAATTCGTTTGCGTTGAACTCGAGACCGGTACGATTGTCGGCGAACTGGACAAGGGTCAGGTCAACGTTGCCGGCAGCTATGCTATTAATGACCGGATCATCTTCGAAGCCGACGCCAATCATCAGGCAGCGGTTTGGTACGCAATGCTCAATGCCGAACCCAAGGAATTCTCCGTCATGGGATCGGATTACTGGTACCCGACCCATACCTATTCAAGCAGTTACTATCAGATTGCCGCCGATGCCGTCGTCGATGGGAGAATTTTTATTCGCGGGTATTATGGTCCGGTGTGTTACGATTTACGGAAAACGGGAGAAACTGCGGTTTCGGGCGGGGAGCCGAGAAGAAACGGGAGTATCCCGACCCGAAGTGCCGGGCAGGTGATGCGCTCACACCCTGTGCGGACCGGAATGACCGTCTACGACATTCGCGGACGCCGGCGACGCATCGGCTCTAAAAATATGTCCGAATTCCGCGGGGCACCGGGTATCTACCTCATACCGGCCGAGCGGTCCGAAAGGCCTACCGTCCGCCAGGCGCTCGGAATAGATTAGAGCGGGAAAGGCTTCGGCTGAAACGGATAGTTTTCCAAGGTACTGCATTGATGATTATGCGAGGGGGTACCTGCTTTTCACAGAGTGGCCAGGTCGGATCGCGGGCCAAAGAAACCCTGTTGCAGAACATGTCAATTGGAAACCGACATTCAAACAGATCGATCGGAAACATTTGCCGAAACAGGTGAGTTGTTTCCCTTCGATAATGTCTCCCAAGGCGCTCTGTCGGTGTCGGCCGGGGAGGGAATCTGTACCTTATCCGACCATCATCAACTGAGCATCACCTGACCGCCGGTAACCGGAATTGCCTGACCGGTTTCGTATTCCTGTTCGTGGGCATACAGAATCGCCCGCGTTACGTCCTTGGGCGAGCAACCACGGTGCATTGGTATCTCCGAGAATAACTTGGGTTAAGTGGTAGGAAACACAATATAGATATATCCCGAACATCCCTGCTGGGGTAATTCGGGCGGGTACCATCAAGAGTTTCCAGAAAAACGCAACTCTTGCGCCGGCGAGATTTTCCCGGTTTCTCTCGATCCGAGTTCTTAGTATTGAGTCTCTTTCCCCATCCGGACACTGAACCAGTGCTTTTCCCCATCCGGACGCTGAACCAGTGCTTATCCCCATCCGGACGCTGAACCAGTGCTTTTCCCCATCCGGACGCTGAACCAGTGCTTTTCCCCATCCGGACACTGAGCTTGTCGAAGTGCCCGTTTTTACGGGCTTTTTTCAGTGGGGGGGGGTCACTTCGACAAGCTCAGTGACCGGGACTCCGCGGGAATTGGGTGTAGTTACGGGCCAGTTCTATGAGTTGATTTTTGTTGCGGTCGATCAGGGCTTCCTTCTTTGCGTGACTCCATCCCTGCACCTGTTTTTCACGATAAAAAGCTTGATCTATCCGTGGAAACTCCTCCACATACACCAGTTTCGCGGGATGTTTTTTGCGGGTGTAGTTGGCGCCTTTCCCCTCGCTGTGCTGATTGAAACGGCGAGCGAGGTCATTGGTGCTCCCGGTGTAGAACGAGCCGTCGGCGCACTCGAGAATGTACATGTAGCCTTTCATCTGGGGCTCCGATGGGGTTGGGTGATGGTAGATTACGTGATTTGTTTAGGGTTTCCCCCCTTCCGGACACAGAGCCAGTCAAAGTGCCCGTATTCACCGGCCTTTTTCTGTGGTTTCCCCCCTTCCGGACACAGAGCCAGTCAAAGTGCCCGTATTCACCGGCCTTTTTCTGTGGTTTCCCCCCTTCCGGACACTGAGCCTGTCGAAGTGCCCGTATTCAATGCAGCGCAAGCTCAATGACTGGTAATATAAAATAACATCCTGCAATTTTAAGACGGCCATCACAATGGTCTGATCATTGCCGCAGGGAAGCAGAACTTCCTGTCGCAATTTTCAGAAATCGTTTTTGCATACCGATACCAATATATCAGATTGTATTTCAGTATTTTACCTGTCAAATTACTGTTTCCGGGCTTTCTGCGTTTCAATGAGCTGAAAGCTACCTTGTTTCGCAAAAGAGTAGCGGTATCGAACCGGTCCCGGTTTCGCTTAATCACCTATAAATAAAGGCCGTAGTGGTGAACTATTCACTGGAGCAACGAAGAACTACTTCCGGCTATACCCAGGTGAACTGGATGTATCTGGTAAACAAAGGCGGTCGGGTGTCGAAAGCCGATACTCTCTCTTCCTACAGCCAATATCATCCGTACAGGGTTTCCGACTATGACTTCCAGTACGTCGAAAGCGGACGGGGGCGAGTCATAATCGATGGAAAGCCATATGCTGTTCGCAGGAACGAGGTTATCTTCGTTTTCCCCGGAGAGATTTTTGACATCGAGTTTTCAGCCGGGGAAATGGTTCGCTATTACCTTCATTTCACACCGGTTCCCCTGACCGACAAGGAGCCGAAGTTCATCTCGACTCACCACTTCCCATTGCGCCATTTTTCGGTTGACAATGCAGATCGAATCCAGGAAACCTTCTCGTCGGTTCTCAAGGAGCTGACGGTACAGGATGCATTGAGCAGGGTGCAGGCATCGTGCCGATTCACTCAGTTCATGCTGGACCTGCAACGCAATTCAGAAGCTCGACAGCGCGAGCAGGAGTTCGCCGAAGGCGGTCCCAGTGTCCGGAAAACGAAAGGGGTAATGCATGTATTGTTTTTCACTGCTGAAGGGTTCGCGACAGGTCCTTACCATGGCCTTGTTTGTAATCGCATTCAGTCTATTCCTGTTACCATCTACTTCCGAGGCCGGTGAGGTGGGGCCGCCGCTGGGCGGGATTGGTACCGATGCCTTCTCAATGGATCCCAAAGACGGGTATTTCGAGCGAATAAGCATCTACTCGAATGTTGGGGACGGTGGGGGACGGACCTTCAGACCTCCACCAATGCGGACTGCGGTGGGACTGTCAGCTCAGCATGACCTGTCCCCCGGTAACCGGAATCGCCTGACCGGTCTCATACTCCTGCTCGTGAGCGTACATGATCGCCCGGGTTACGTCTTTGGGAGAGCAGCCGCGATGCATCGGTACTTTGCCGACATAAAATTCACGGATATCTTCGATGGTTTTTGCCCCGGGCACCTTGCCTGCCCGAAGATATTGCACGAACAGACCATTCTCCGGATCGGACCAGAGTGGACCTTCATAGTAGTTCCCGGGACATATTGCATTTACCTTTATCCTGTGGGGGATTAGTTCGAGCGCAAAGCTCTGCACCAGCCCGATACTACCAAATTTACTCCCGGCATACGCAAAATTTCTGTTGCTGCCCTCGAGACCCGATTTTGAATTGATCTGCACGATATCCGCAAAATAGCCGCTGTTGTACTTGTTTTGGATTTTCATTGCGGACGAGGCAGCTCTGGTGCACAGAAAGAACGCTTTGTAGTTCACCGTAGTTACCAGGTCGAATGCGCGCTCGTCGAGTTCTTCGAGACTTCCGGCTTTGAGTACTCCGGCATTTGAGACAAATATATCAACTCCGCCGAATGCTTTGAACGCACATTCCAGCAAAGCGTCTACCGCGGCCCCGTCGGATACATCGGCTCGACAGGCAATTGCCGTCTCTGCCCCCACTTTTTCATTTATTTGAGTCGCACATTCCCGGGCACCCTCTTCATTGAGGTCCGAGATCACCACATGAGCACCTTTCTCAACCAGCTCCTCTGCAATCCCGCGTCCGAATCCTTGCGCGCTTCCGGTCACTACGGCAATTTTGCCGCTCAATCGTGCCCATCCGCACCGTTTCTTTTGCTCACCCGATAAAGGAACGGACTCCACAATGGCCCGATAGCGTTCAAGCGCTTCGCCGCGAGATCGTCCGATTACAAAAACTCCGGTATTCTCGATCACCACCGCGGAGGGTATCTCATCGGTCATCTGAATGCCGGAGGCCAGGGTCGTAGCCACATCATGCGGTGTCACAGAGGAGCCGAAACCGAACACCGGCCCGATTCCAAGCGTGCGTGCAAATCCCTGGTAATCCCGCGGTTTGGATGAAAATTCGACGGCCTCAGCCGTGTCAAAGAAAGAAGCAATCACCGGAAGCAGCCTCTTCCCGTCCAGTGTCGGATCCGAACAGGTCATCCGGATGGCCGAGATCATATTCATCAGTTCTGTACCGTTCATTGTTCTCCTCGATTCAGCAGCCCTCGTATTCTTCGGGGGCATCGCCATTTATATAACCATGATAAGACTCAAGAACGTAGTCGTCCGCTCCTCCATGCGCCCCGGCAAAGGGAGCATTGATGATGCCGCCGTCTATGTTCCGCACCCATGCAACCGCATAGGGAAGTTGGCTGTTTATTTCTTCGGACCACGTCACTCGTAATCCGTCGATATAAAGATTTCGCACATTTTCCGCAACGAGCGCGGCATTTTGCCGCCGAGCTTCGAGATTTGAGTTGAAATATTGATTCGACCCGGTTTTTGCATCGGGAGGTGACTCCCGGCCGGCATCCTCGAGATTGGTGAATTCAAGATGAACGTCGCGCAACGTCACATTCTCTACCATAGCGCCGTCCTGCGCCCCCACCAGAATTCGTCCCATTCCCCGCGAAGTGAAATTGGAAATCTGCACGTTGCGAAGTACGCCCAGGGCACACGGTCGTTTCGGGTGTTCCTTTACTTCTATATGTATCGGTCGGGCCAGAGGGATGTCGGCCAGGGTGTCTCCGGTACAACCGGTGACGACCACGTTCTCAACCGTTCCTCCATCCCAGATCCCGATCGCGAACATACGATTAGACTGGTACATGATGCAATTACTTATAGTGACGTCCCGAATTCCCGCTATGGTCTCCTGACCTAATCCAATGCCGATACAGTTGCTGCAAACAATGCAGTTGGTAATGACCACTCGCTCGAGTCGTCGGGCATTTTTTGTTGCCTTGAGAATAATTGCATCGTCACCACAACGGATATTGCAGTTCATGATAAAAACGTCACGGCATCCGTCAACATCGATGCCGTCGGTGTTAGGCCCCCACATGTCGTTTTCCAGCCGGATCCCGTCCAATACTACGTCTTCGCAACAAAATGGGTGCACAGTCCACCCGGGACTGTTTACAATTCGGATGTCTCGCATTACCAAGTGCCGACAGTACTCGAACCGCAGCATTGGTGTTACGCGGTCCTTCTTAGCTACTTTCCACTTACGATCCGGAGTTGGTGGGTTCCAGAAATCAGGCCCGTTGCCGTCGATCGTGCCGCCCCCGGTTATAGTGACGTTTTCACATTCCCGTGCCAGAATCAAATGTCGGTGCTGTCCCGGGAAGCCGTGAACATTTGTGTTGAAGGGGTAATCCGAAAGGACACTGCTTCCTTTGAGAGTCGCGGCTGCATCCAGTTTCAGCGTGATACCGCTTCGAAGATACAGCGTGCCGGAATAATACGTGCCCGGCGGAAAATAAACTGTTCCCCCATTCTCTCCGGCATGGTCGATTGTTGCCTGAATCGATTCGGTGCATAATTCTCCCTTTTTAGCCCCAAAATCGACTATTGAGAGTATGTCTGTCTTTTCCATATTTATATTTTCACCATTCCTCCGGTCTCAGGGGCCGGAAAATAACACCTTGGTTTTCAAACGGAGTCATTCATTCCTGGTTCATGTGTATCCCGGGAGGGTTCCGTCGGCTCAGACAAAGCTCGTCATCCCCCGGTGTCCTGCCCGAATATAATGTTTGTGCTATACGGAAAATGCATTTACTAGCCCAAGTTTCGCAATCAACTCACGGCATTCTGCGTAAGCCGGCGCGCGATTCATT
>CAYFVL010000285.1:0-7416 GCA_964346405.1 uncultured Fibrobacterota bacterium | reverse complement strand
TGTAAATCATGTAGTTAGCCATTGGCAACCATAATAAGTCGTAAACTCACGCTAGTGCTGTTGTAACCACCCGCGGTAATAATCAACCTACCATGGCGTCATGATTCTTGCGTCAGAATCCGAATCCTCTCATTCGCTTCTTTGAATCGGGGATGATTCTGATTACTCCGGTACATATACTTCACGTCAAACCATCTTCCAAGCGCCTCTTTGCGTGTGCGCTCGCTTTTTTCCGCATTCCAGATTCCCCACCTGCAAACGGCATGGATGTAGGCGCTCTCACGTCCGACCCGGTTCTCGTCGATGAATTCACAGGTGGTATTCCGTGCCTTCTGTGCTAGGTTAAGGCCTTCCTCGTATTGTCCCTGCCGTGCCGCAAGTGTTGCCTTGGCCATATAGTATTCTCCGTCGTGGACTGAATGACGACGAAAAAACATCTTTAGTTCCGATGTTTTGTTAAGTGCGGAGAGTGCTCGTTGGCGACAGATGAGAGCCCAGGGAGACAAAGACTCGGGTTTGGGCAGGAGAGCGTATGTTTCAAGAGCTGCGTGATACTGCTTTTCAGCCAGTTGTTCGCTCATGGTCGCCAAAAGGTTTTCCGCGGGAAGTTTTGTTGGAATTGACTTTTGTTGTCGTGTTTGCGGGGATTTGGGCTTCGGGTTTGATCGGGCTGTTTGTCTTATTCGGTGTGCGGATTGGGGGGAAGTCTTTGGACTCGACGGTTTGCTCGGCTTTGATTCAGCGGTTGTCGGTTCGGTTTTTTCCATTTCCGGCTCAGTTCTTTTCTGAGAGGGAAACGGAGCGGATTCGTCGATGATTTCGGGGGGCGCCGAAAGCGTCGAAAACTGCGGGGGATTCAGGTACAACCAGATCCCCAGTGCGGCTCCGCCCAGGAAAACGAGTATTGTGGGGAGAAATACTCGAATACCTCGCGAGCGTGCGGACATCCTCGAGCCGGCCGCGCTGATAGCTTTTGTCAAGTACGGCGATATTGGCGTAACTCGCCGTTGATCGAGTAGAATGCAAAGGGTCTCGTATAGACGGTAATCAGGACATAACGGGTGGCGATTCAATGACTCTACCGATTCTATCCCATCCAGATGTTCAATGACAAAAGCGGCGTAATCCGCAAACGGGGAGGTCTGCTCGAGAGCTGCATTTCCCTGCGTCGGCGAAGGAACCAGAATCATATCGGGCGGAATAGCCTGTTGCATGCGTTGGAGTTCATCTTTGCGCCGGGTTGCCTCCATGATGAGCAACTCATATCCAATTGACAGATTCTCGATCCGATATCGATCTACGTTTTCAAGGACATCGAATCGATATGTTCCCGCTTTCCGAAGGAACAGATCGCAGACAATATCTTCGATCCAGGTATACAAGCTCTCCATCAGTTGTCTCTTATCGATATAGCGACGGTGGAGAGTGTGATACACCATGGTACGAAGGTCGGAGGCCCCTAACTGCCTGAGTTCCGCCACATCCTCGGCCGGAAGCACTCCAGATTCATAGAGAGCCGCGGCCAGCATGGACGACAGGTCACGCGAGGTTTCTCCGGCGGCGGTAATTTTGCCTTGGTGGAATGCAACCCAGCCGAATGAATTGCTCTGATTGAGCTGAAGGCGTCCGGTTTTCCGTTCATGCGCCACGATCTGAAAGACGTGCGAGAGATCGAATGCCCCCAGGTCGCCACTTATCGCCGCACGGGCACGCGGTGAGTGTTCTTGTCCGCTTGTCGTGGTTGTTCCCTCATTTGGAACAACGATTGAATGCCAGGATGTTTCTTCTTTCGAGGTCCAGGCACGAAGGGGGGCAAATGAATCATTCTTCCGCGAATTCTTTTGAGCCTCACCCGGTTGAGACGTATCGATTGCCGATCGAGGGCGTTTTTCGCATGAACGGCGAGATGTACGCTGTTTTGAACCGGAATTCATACCTGCTCCAATAGGAGATCGAGACGCCACCTTCCACAATGGTAGAACTGCTCCGGGCAACAAACCGGAGACGCCGGTTCCGTTTTGCGAATGATACCTGGCTTGATGTTCCTGCTTCGGAAGTCTGGTGTTTATCGGAATCCGGAATTCTTTCCGAATAGATGCAAAAAAACGAGTGCTGAAAGGCTTGTAATGAGTACTATCTCTCTGGAATTGCCCGGAGTGTGATTTGCTGAGAGCCGGCTTGGATATTGCTAATCGCCGATTAACCCGACTTCGACAATCGGGACTAAACCGTTCGTGGTGAGGAACTATGGCCTAACCCAAGTTTCGCAATCAACTCACGGCATTATGCGTAAGCTGTGTGCGGGTGCCGTAACAAAAATAAAAAGGGCAATTGAAAATATTTCGGCCGGATATCCGATAATCGCTCTGAAATGCGATCTCTGTTACAGCATGGATGACTTACGGAATTCAAATGGTGTAAAAAGGATCATTTTTGAAGGAATTCGGCCAATATGTCAAGAGCCGGCATGTGTATTGATACTATTAGACGTAAGCCCCGTTAACCGTCATGTGGACCGGGGAATGTAACCTGTTTAACCGGAAACGAAGGGACCGATTATTGGTTAATCGGAACCGGGAATTCCGATACAAGTATTCTTTTAACCTGGAGGAAGTATGATCTCCGAAGAATTTTATGATGCGGACGACATTCTCCGCGAAACAGATGATCTCATTGACGACGACGATGTCGAAACAAGTGATGAGCTTGAGTTCGGTGCCGATGATTCCCGTCATTATGCTGAAATCGCAAGCGATATGGAAGACGATGAAGACTTGTGGGAATAGGGAAGCCGTTCAGGTCCATAATCATTAGGGACTTGAGCGGGATATCGGGTGCCAGGCACACTTCGCCGCCCCCCATTCGACGAGAACGGCGACCGGTAGGTCTCATGCGATGAGACACTTATTCCGGTTGCCGTTTTTTTTGCTGTCGGACAAAACCACCTGAACTCTTCATCGGAATTGGTGGGTAAAGTCAGCGGGCTCTAAATCGCAGATTCACCTCGAAATTTCGTCACGCCCGGCGGGGCGGAAGGTCGAAAGTGCCTCCTCCGGCATGAACGCAGGTTTTAACTAACCCAAGTTTCGCAATCAACTCACGGTCCCGCCCGGCGCTCGGTACGGCGTCTCTCGACTGCGAAACCTGGGCTAAGGAACTGCCGCGCGGGACGGTTCTAAAAGGGGGCATTCACTTAACATACACGATTTTGTCGTCCCCGTGTCGATAGAAATGATCAAGCCGAGCCGCTTCCTTGTAACCCCGGCGAATATAGAATGCCTGTGTCGGAGCGTATCGGGGGGTCGAAGAAGTCTCTACATAGATTTGGCGTGCTTCCATGGAGTAGAGAATGTCTTCGGTCTTCTTGAGAATGATAGACCCCCATCCTTTGTTTCGGTGGTCGGCTCGAACTGCTATCCAATATAGATCGAATGCATTATCTGTGCACGCTATTGGGCCGAAACAGGAGAAACCCAACGGTATGTTGTCAATGTCGAGAAAAAGGAAATGATAGCCGCAGGCCACTCCTCGGAGCAGTCGTTCCAGTACCAATTCAACTGCAATCGATATCTCTGCATCGGTGAACATGTCCGATGAAGCCAGGATGTGTTTCACCCGTACTACGTCTTCAGGCATAACGTCTCGTCTGAAACTCACGGAGTCTTTCATAAGGTTACTTCCCTTTGTGTCCGTCGTGCGCCCGCAAGCAACATCTCGGTCAGTTCATGATATCCTCCGAGACCGGCTTTTTGAAACGCGGCGTAGAATCCGCCGTCCGGGGAGATGCATGGATTGGCGTTTACTTCAAGGACCCAGGGGTTTCCAAAAAAATCGATGCGAAAATCTACGCGCGCATATCCTCGAAGACCGAAGCATTCCCAGCAGGCACGAGTATGTCTGGTAACTGCTTCCAGCATGGGCCGGTCGGCCGCTGAGAAAGAAAATGTTCGCGGAGTATGGGTATATTCAAAGGAGTCCACATGCCATTTCGCCGAATAGTTTACGATTTCGGGCTTTTCGGGAGGAAAATTCTTGAACAGGATCTCCGCCGGAGGTAAGATTATCGGTTTCCCATCGTCACTTTCAATAACGGCAACGTTGATCTCTCGTCCTTCGATGTATTCTTCCACAAAAAAATCGTGGTGATCCGCGTGCATTTGACCAAAACCCGTAAGGATGTCTTCCCGGATACCGTCTCGTACACATTCGTCGGTGATGTCGACGGAGGCATCTTCGCATATTCGTTTGAGAATGACACGTTCCGCATCCATGCCTCTGTTTGAGAGAATGAGTGACGTAAGGTCCAGCCAGTTCGGAGTGGGGATGCCGAAAGCCCGCATCGTTTTTTTAGCCAATGCTTTATTGGAGGTGAGATAAACGGCATCCGCCCCGGCGCCGGTATAGGGTATGCCAAGTCGGTCGAGAACTAGAAGTGGAACGTGCGCGAGTGCTACGCTATTGTCAACCGTCTCGACAAGGTTTATCACCACCGATGGTCGAAGTTTCAGAATTTCGTCACGAAATTTTACAAAATCGGCCGTGACTTCGCAAGTTTCTGATCGTCGACCGAATGTCTCCAGGGAGCGGAGGAGGTTGTCGGCCTCGACTAGAACATCCTGCTGATCGGGCTTAGACCCTGAAGGAATCCGATCGTGAAGAATCAGAAACAATTCTTCCTCCCCGGATTGAGCGTCGACCCGAGTCGTTGTGGAAAGAAGGCTGTTCCGAGCCGTCATGCAGCCTCCCTTTTTACGCTACCCGCGGCAACCGCAATGCGTCGTGAAGCCTCGTCGACAATGGTGCCGATAAGAGTTTCATAGGAAATTCCGATTTTGGTGCAGAGTATCGGTAAGTCGGAGTGGAGCGGATGAAGTCCCGCAAGCGGGTTTGCCTCGATGAACTGTATTCGCCCTTCCGCGTCCGCCCGCACATCGACGCGCCCCGCATCTCTGCAGCCCAGACTTCTCCATGCCCGGAGCCCCACGTCGCGGGATTCCTCGGCGGTCTTGCCTTGTGCCGTGATGTATTCGACACGTTTCTCGCACTCTTCCTTGTTAAGATAGGTGTACGCGTTGGATTCCGCATTCCCATTGGGCTTCAGCTCAAGGGCGCCGATAGCCCGCGCATGCTCTCCCGTTCCGATAATACCGACCGTAAATTCCCTTCCGGGTAGGTATTCTTCAACCAGAACCGCCTGTCGGTGTTCCTTCAGCAACTCGCGAACGCGTGTTATGCATTCACTCCGACAGCTTACGAGATTGCGGTCGGTAATCCCTTTCCCGGTTCCCTCTGAAACCGGTTTGACGAAAAGCGGTCTATTGCAGGAAATAGCTTCAATATCGGATTCTTTCTCAACCAGCCAATGGGCCGGAGTCGGTACGCCGGCTCGTGCTACCACCAGCTTCGCCGTCGCTTTGTGAAGGGCTACGGCAAGAGTGAGTGGGTCCGAAAAGGTATAGGGAATGCGATATGCATCGAGCAGGGAGGGGATTGCACTTTCCCGTCCGTAGCCGTACAGTCCCTCGGCAATATTGAAGACCAGATCCCATCGATGGTTCTGTGCGAGGCGATCTACCAGATCAAACATGTTTCCTATTTTCTCTACCTGATGGCCGAATCCGGCAAGCGCCCGAGCGATTGCTTCTATAGTATCTTCGCGATCGAATTCCGCCGTTTCCTCATTGCTGTATCCCATGGCGAGATAGACACTTCGAAGGTCGTAGGTCATTCCAATTCTCATGTGATCTCCTGTCGTGCGGCGATCATCCGTAACGACGTTTAAAAGAAAAGCGCCGGGACCCAAGGGGCCTCACCGGCAAGGTGGCATTCAGTTTTCTCCGCCGAGATCACGTTCACCGGCTTCCGGCGGAGAGAAGGTGATTATCCGTGTCGCTTTCTCGATCTATGCCCCAGCTTTTTCCTGGACAGGATAGTGATACTCTCCACCGTCAAAACCACGCAGGACAATGCTTCCCTCACTCCGGCCAAGTTGGTACTCGGGAAGAATGGGTATTTTCCCTCCTCCTCCGGGAGCATCGACAACGTAGGTTGGTATGGAATACCCGCTGGTATATCCACGAAGTGCTTTCATGATGTCGAGCCCCTCTTCGAGTGTGGTCCGGAAGTGACCCGATCCGGCTATCGGATCGCACTGGTACAGGTAATAGGGACGTACCCGAGCTTTCATGAGTCCCTGAAACAGGGACTTCAGGGTCTCGGAGTTGTCATTCACACCACGTAGAAGAACTGTTTGGCTGCCCAACGGAATACCGGCATCGGATAATCGGTTGCAGGCGGTAATAGACTCGCTCGTCAGCTCAAGGGGATGTGTGAAATGTATACTCATCCACAAGGGATGGTATTTCTTCAGCATATTCACCAGAGACTGCGTGACTCTCATCGGAAGTACGGCCGGTACTTTGGTTCCAATACGAATGATTTCGACATGTGGAATGCGACGCAGTCGATCGAGAAGCCACTGCAGCATTTTGTCCGGCAAAGTCAACGGGTCCCCCCCGGAGAGTAGAACATCACGTATTTCCGGACGTGACTCAATGTATGCAATTCGCTCCATCCATGCTTCTCGTGAGACCCGGAGCTTCTCTTTTTCTCTACCCACGAGACGAGACCGGGTACAGTATCGGCAGTAGCAGGCGCAATAATCGGTCACGAGGAAGAGTACGCGGTCGGGATACCGGTGCACCAACCCCGGGACCGGTGACTGACGCCCTTCATGAAGAGGGTCTTCACTCTCTTCCGAACCCACGGTATGTTCGTGATTGGTTGGTATCATCGCTCTTCGTAAAGGTTGGAGGCTGTCCTCACGGCCAATAAGCGAGAGATAATAGGGAGTTACCGCGAAGGGGAAGAGTTTCTTCGATGCACACATGGCCGCGGTTTCGTCTTCCGAGAGAGAAAGAATCTGAGACAGTTGTTCGTGTCTGGTTATCCTGTTCCCAAGCTGCCAGCGCCAGTCATTCCATTGAGAGTCGCCGACTGTCGGATACCATTCTTTTCTGAATCGCTCGACTTCCGGCAGTCCGGTTGTACGATTCAAACCTTTGAATTGGGGCTGGTAGGGTGTAATTGCTTCCGCATACGGTATTTGCGTGACGGATGTCTTGTTTTTGCCCGTAAGAAGGCAAGTGTCCATTGCCGGCTCCCGTATCCTTTACGTCGAGACGTAGAAGGATTTTGTTGAGGTTTCCGGTGACAGCTCGATAACCCACTGTCGACCGGGCAGTCCGGTGTGCCTGTCCGAGTATTCCCCGTTCCGCAACCTTACTCGTGCCAATCCCGATTTGCGGGACGAAAGATATGCAGTGCTGGATTATTCCTCGGACGCGCCCCGGGACGGTACACTAGCCCAAGTTTCGCAACCAACTCACGGCATTCTGCGTAAGCTGTTGCACGATC
>CAYFVL010000284.1:0-7418 GCA_964346405.1 uncultured Fibrobacterota bacterium | reverse complement strand
CGCAATACATCGCTCCGCTCACTTCGACACCGCTCAGTGCAGCGCGGTACGGCGTCTCTCGACTGCGAAACCTGGGTTAAGAGCGCCAGACACTGCCGTCTATGGTTCCTCTATCAAGATGATCCGACATGCTGAGGCTTTTCTTCCGGAAAACCGGATCGATGTGGACGGCTTTTTTTGTCCATGTCTCACAGTACCCGCAATCGCCGCATTGGTGACATCGATCGGTTCGTCCGAGGCGTCTCTTTTTCATACCCGCAAGAAATCCGTCAAAAGCTTTGTTGTCTATGAATATGCCGTCGGACGGCCGATCGTATTCGCTCTGGATAACATGTTCGGCATACTTTTTCATATCAAGAAGGCTTCGGATGGACACGTTGCGGGGTTTGAATTGAGTAGTCATCATACGAATCATCTGCCGAATTGGTGTACCTTGTGATTTTTTCACCGAGGCGACCGGCCCGACCAGTTTCCATAGATTACCGTCGAAATGTCGTTTAGCATAGGCTTCTACACGTATGTCCAGAAGATCGCCGGGACAACTTCGTTCCACAAGCTTGAAATTATCGTAGCCTTCCTCTTCGTACAGAATGAGGTCTTCGGGACGGATCCAGACGGCGCGGGTGACCTCTCGAGGATCCCTGATTCGTTGTGACGAACAGTGGAGAAAACAGTAATCCAGGCAGAACCCTTTCAGTCGATCTCCCCGACGGGAACTGTTTGAGAGCATATTCATGTGAGTGAGTTCGTGAGAACAAGCATTTAAACATGCCGCATTGGCGATCAGTTGAAGCTCGCAGGTGACGCCGGCACGAATCGCTCGAAGTTTCCGGAAATCACGGTTGCATGCAATTGCACTTACACATATTGTGTCCGCCCCCATGTGCTCCCACCGTCTAGCTTTTTCGGCGGAATCAACTACGGCAAAAGCACTTACTCGAACGGAGAATTGGGGGTATTTCGATTTGATTACCCGCAGAAGGTAGGGAGATGCGACAGTCAGGCTGTCGACACCGGTTTGGGCCAGCCAGTCAAGATATGAGCGGATCTGTTTCTGGCCTCGACGAGTCTGTTCAATGCCTCCCAATGTCGCCCCGTTGAGCAGGTAATTAAAGGATATTCCGTGTGAATGCGCCTCGTTAACAGAGCGGACAACGGCCCGTCGAGACGTAGGGCGAAGCGTGTAGGTCGATCTTCCTCCTCCTATAATGTCCCTGTCCAGTTTGCCGTATATCTCATACACCTCGGGAAACCGTGCCAGCCGGGGAATAATGCCGGGCTCGAACGTATATGCCACACTCAATTTCATTTGCAGTCTCCTGAGGGTTCGCGTAGAAATAAACTTGAATTTTCTCGCGCAGCTACTTTTGTGGATATCGAGGCGCATCTCGCAGAGCCATAGCTGGGGCGCCATGCTCAAGAGATGCAACGCGATGTGGTGAGCGTGTCGAACCAAAGATATCCGCAAACAAGAGTAAGCGAATAGTGTTAATCAACCCAGGCTTCGCAGCCCACTGCTGCGTCGAGATCAATATACACCTTTTCGTGCCCGGGCGGGGAGAGCGTGGTGTTTCAACCCGTTTAGTAACTCCACATACCAATGGTCTTCGGATTTTGTCGGGATTTATGGGAGACGCCCGATCTGTGACACAGATTGAAATCCAGATGCTTTGTGTGGCCCGGAAAGCCGCCTTTCACTCGTCCGTTTTGCTTTCTCGCGGCAGGTCTATCCTTGAAGCAATGACTGAGCGCCGTCAACGTAAATGTCCGCACCGGAGACATGTTTCGATTTATCCGAGGCCAGGAATAACACTACTTGTGCAACCTCGTCGGATGTCCCCGGTTTGCCGTGGGTAAGAGGAATGTTGCCCTCGGGGAAATGGACTTCCGGCACGGCGTGTTCGATATCTTTCTTCTCGGTTCGTGATCCGATTTCCGTCTTTATGGCTCCCGGGCAAACTGCGTTTACCCGAATATGATCCTGTCCCAATTCAACCGCAAGTTGTTTAACAATCGCAACCTGAGCGGCTTTTGTTGCCGAATACGCCGTTGCCCCGGCAGTAGTGAATTTTCTGTTACCGTTTACCGATGAAGTCACAATTATGGAACCACCGCCGTTGCGCTTAAGGTGTGGAACCGAGTAACGAATGGTTAGATATGTTCCGATCAGATTTATATTCACCGTTTTCCGGAATTCATCGGGCTCGAGTTCATCGATCGGCGCCCATGTCCCGTTCACGCCGGCATTCGCGAAAACGATGTCGAGGCTTCCGAATCGATCAACCAGTTTATCAATTCCGCCTGAGATACTATCTTCTTTCGAGATATCCCCGGGTACAACGAAAATGGTGCCGGGGTCGTCACGCGCTTCCTGCGCAAGGTCGCGAAGGTCCTCTTCGTGCCGACTCATTATCCCGACATTGGCCCCCTGCTCGCAGAAGCGTTTTGCCGCGGCTCTTCCGATTCCAGAGCCTGCTCCCGTGACCAGAGCTACCTGGTTTTGCAGCAATAATTGTGTATTCATAATTCCGTGACCCCCCGAGTCTTTGATGCATATTTCGGGCTCGAATGGGTCTTGGCAACCAAATAGCATGCCATGCGCTTTGAGTTCGTCGAATGGAGCCGATCGAGCCGCAATTGATACACTCTCTCCAGGTGCCGAACCTGTAGCTTTTGCGGTATCGGGATGCATGATTCCCATACTTGAAACAGATCGATAGAAAGGAATCGGCAATTTGCCGTGAGCCGAGCCCCGGTTTCGCAACCAATTCACGGTCCCGCCGTGCGGGACGGGGCTAACACATCGCTCCGCTCGGTAGGGCGTCTCTCGACTGCGAAACCCGGGTCAGGAAATTCCGGTGGGGTCACGATTGCTTCGGATAGGTGTAATCACCATTGAAAATCCCGAAGAGACGGCCGGAACAGCCTTCTTTCAGGGATCGAGCGGGGGCAAGCCACACGGCTCGCGATTTGCGCAACGTTTACTCAGCCCCGGCCGTCAATACCATTGCATGACATAGTAGACGTGCTTTACAATGATAAGCTACTGCCGCCGATGGCTATAGCGATTTGTCGGGTTAATCCCACGATCGTTGTGAACGTGAGGTCGTTCAAGCGAGTTTGAACCAGGCTGAATACCGAGTATCGGCGCAAAGAAAATGCTCCCAATCGGTATGGGAGCGCTAACTAAGTCACACGGCGACGCCGGTGGATTATATCTTGTCCTTGTACGCTTTGCCGGGTTTGAATTTTACCGTTTTGGACGCTTTGATCTTGATAGCCTCTCCGGTTTGAGGGTTTCGACCCGTGCGTGCCTTGCGTTTTGTTACGGAAAAGCTGCCGAATCCCGCGAGCTGAACGCCGCTTTTCTTGGTCCCCTTCTTGATATTCTCCAAAACGGAGTCTACAGCCGCACCTGAATCCTTTTTGGACAGTCCGGTGTCCTTGACAACAGCTTCGATGAGTTCGCTCTTGTTCAATCTTCCTCCTTTGGATTGAGCTTGACCTTACATAACCCTGATATCAATATACTGATCGGCCACCCGGCCGACAAGCGATTTTTGCTTAAAAAAACGCATTTTATAACTTTTTTTCACTTTTTTCTCCCAAGATGGGCCTTCAACGGCCGGTTGGCTCGCTTATCGGGCGGTCATACGGCGGACCGCCGACCTTTTTTGTGAAATGACTCACTGTTCCCGGCCGCCGCTTTTTTTATCAGACGAGGTAGTCGGATTTGTTTATGGCCGCGGACCACAGCCGGAAATCCAACAGGGGAATCACCACTTCGCCAATCAGAAGACCTGTTTTCCAGCAGAAAACACTTTCGGGATCGAATAGTATCTATCCAGTGTCGCTCTGCGTCATATCTATATGCCGACTCGGACAAAGTCGAACAACGGCAACCGTTTCCCGTCCTGATGTCCCGTCGTTCCCGGCTTATCCGCCGGGAACCGCGCATACAAAGAGGGTTCCGGCATCTTGCCCCGAAGTCGACAGTCGAGCGCGAGCAACAGCTTACGCAGAATTCCGTAAATCGATTGTCGAAGTCGGGTTGATGTCGGGACCCCTTATCCATCCCCCGGAGTTTCGGATTTTGGAGCAGCATACGACCACGTCGCTCGGCCTGGTCGTATGCTGCTGTGTTCGTGTTATTGCCGAAAAAGAATTCAAAAAGATTTCCGTGAATTTCGTACTGCTAGCCCAAGTTTCGCAGCCGAGAACGAGCAGTATGCGTAAGATGTTATGCGAGATTGACTTAGAAAAAGCGCAGGGGTATCCGGGGAGATACCTTGAGTCCCGCCCGGGCGGGACCGTGAGTTGGTTGCGAAACTTGGGCTAAGTCGAATACATCGGAGTTTGTATGAAAACGGTCTCGGTGATTAATCATAAGGGAGGAGTCGGTAAGACCACGATGGCGGGATGTCTGGCACAGGCACTCGCCTTGTCGGAATACCGTGTCCTTGCAGTGGACAACGACAGTCAGCATAACCTATCAACGCTAATGGGGTTGACTCCGAAGTCCCCAAGCATTCACGATGTGTATCGATCCAAACGGAAAGATGCCGCGGAAACTTTGCTCAAAAGCATTCGGAAAACCGAAATCGCGAATCTTCACATGGTCACAGCCGAATCCTCGCTGTGCGCGGCGGACATTGAAAACCCCATGGTTCTAAAAAATGCCTTCACCGATGCGGGACTTGAGCGATACTACGACTATCTACTCATCGATAACGCCCCCGGTCTCGATACGATGCAGGCAACTGCGCTATATGCATCGGACGAGATTTTCGTCCCAACCGAACTCCGTCAGTTTGCGGTGGACGGTATCGTTGAGATGGAACAGATTCTTCGAACCCGCTTTCCGGATGCACCGGGAATTACGCGCATCATACCGAATTTCTATCGAAACACAAAACGACAGAACAGTTTCATTGTCGCTCTTCAAAATTTGTTCCCCGGGCGAGTCACGGAAACGCCGATTCCCGTGGATTCTGTTTTCGACGAACTCATCACCGAAGGCAAAATTCTCTTTTTGCACCGCCTGTACTCAAAAGGAGCAGCCTTCTACCTGAAAATTATGCATGAACTATTCGGATTGTCTGAGGACGACGTATGGGAGCATGTTCGCGAGAAACGTCATGAACGCATGAGCGAGGAAGCCCGGAAGAGGTATTATGAGAGACAATCCGAAAGCGAAGGGTCTTAACCCAGGTTTCGCAATCAACTCACGGCATTCTGCGGCCATGAAAAACAGACAGGTTTGGCTTGAGGGTTTGAAACTATATGGAAAATAAAGGCGAAAGAGTGTTCGATGAGGATATCGCGGCTCGAATTGTCAAACACAGCAAAGACACCGCCCTGAATCCCGACAAGGACGAAGCAAGTCCGCGGGGCGAAATCGATGCACCGTTCAGTCGTCGATCTGCGCGAGGCTTCCCAGTCGGAATTCTTCTCTCAATCTCCGCGCTTTTGATCGTTCTGCTGCTGATCGGTAGTGATTTACGGATCCGGGAAAAGAAAAACAAACGTCGGCGGTTGTTCTGATTCCTACCAAAACCCCGGAGTCCTGAACCTACACACGGATGCGGTCATAACGCCAGATCCCTGAGCAGCTCCATAAGAATTGCATCCGCGGTTAACCTAATCTCTTTGTACTGTCCCTCCCGCGCCATTCCCAGAGACACGAGCTTCTCCTTCAGATGTTCTTCACTGTCCGATTCCAATGATACCAGATCTGGCTTAGCCAATCGTCCGGAGCCTCGCTTCCCCTCATACTCACGATTGAGTCGCCGGAGACCTGTATCGAAACTGTCGAGGAACTGCTTCTTTCGTTTGGTATCCGTTCCCGGCTCGAACTCGGCAAAAAAATCGTACTGCATCCGTGAATTATCGGCAGTCATAACATAGAAGAGGACTCTAGTGCCGGCATCGTCCGCGGCTTCTTTCACTCCCTGAATGACTTGCTCTTCGGACAGCTTCTCACCGGTCAGATTGGTAATCCCATCGCCCTTCTGGATAAAACGAAAAGTCGGCACGCCGTTATAGTGACCGATTACTTCGATTATGTCGTTGATATCGTATCTGAAAAGGCCGCTTTCGTGACTGAAAACGATGTAGTACTTCCTTCCAATCTCGACTTCGTGAGCCTCGAGCACAACCGGATCGGCGGAATCCCTTTCTTCAATTGGAATAAATTCGAAAAAGTACATTCCGGCGGTCAGTACCGAGTAATCCCAATCATTACCGAGCACGACTCCCAGTCGCCCCTCACTAGCCTGATACCCGAATGCCCGGGTAACTGTTGATTCGGGGTAGTATCCCGACAATTTGGGCAATACAAGCGAAAAGTTGCCCTGCACCCACGAATTAACCAGTGCGAGATTCGGCCAATAATGCTTTGGACGGAGATTGTCGCCATGCTTCTCCATAAGCTTTTCGAGGAAATGGGCGCGGGTGGAATCGGGCGAAAAACCGTTTGATACTTCTTCCCGACACTCCTCGGGGACCGCCCCGAGCACGTCACCTCGCAGAGTTCCGTCACGGATATCTCGAACGATATCCTCGAAATGTTCGACCGCGGTTTGGTGGAATTTGAGCTGATTTGAAGGACTGGGGGAAATGATGAAAGTGATATCACAAGCCAGAGCACACCGCATCATTGCGTAGTATTTTTTCAAATAGTCTGGAATGCATATCACCGCATACGGAGTCGAATAGGTACTTTTAAGCACGTTTGGGATATTCTTGTAGGTGAGGCCGGAAACCGATCCGTAAGGCGTGCCGTCTTCAACGAAACCCTCCTCGGCGGTCGAAACAGCCGAAAGGCTCTTTCCGTCATATATATGAGGATTGTCCCTTAGACACGTGTACAACCAAAGCTTGCTGATGCCGCCGACGGCACGCTCGAAATATGATTTAGACAAAGGGATCATCTTTGGCTTGCCGGTAGTGCCGCTTGTGGTGTTATAGATAATCGGTTTTCCGGGGAAGAGAACGTTTTCTTCTCCGCGGCACATGCGATCCACGTAAGGGCGATGACGTTCGAAATCTCCGATCGGCACGGCTTTGCGGAAATCGGTCACGGTTTTCACCTGTCCCAAACCGTGATCTCTACCGAAAGCCGTTGCGGAGCACGTTTTCAGAATGCCCTGAAGTACCGACTCCTGGGTTGCTTTCAGGTTTTTCGACTGTTTGTTGAAAGCTCGAAGGTGAGGGCTTCCGACCATCGTTATCAGGCTTTTTCTGAACCAGGGCTTTTCGGCAAGACCGAACACTGAGGCTCCTTTTCCGAGAGACAATTTGACTTCGACCGTTTCCCCGCCCGAGTGAGGGATCATGGAAGGTCCAACCTCGTCGGTACTTCACCCGACTTCGACAATCGACTCACGGCATTCTGCGTAAGCCGGCGCGCGATTCAT
>CAYFVL010000283.1:0-7508 GCA_964346405.1 uncultured Fibrobacterota bacterium | reverse complement strand
GGGAGATACCTTGAGTCCCGTTCGGCGGGACCGTGAGTTGATTGCGAAACCTGGGCCAGGGAAGAGGAAAGATACACGTTCTGGATATCGCAGGGATGCCGAAGAAGCAATGAGTCACCCAGAGGACCGCAAGTTAAGCGATACCGCTTCGAGACCTCTTCCGAAACTATTCTTGTTCAATGGTACGTTCGATCTGGAACTCGGCGGATTCCCGACGGACAAAGTAAAAGCCGCCGTTGATGAAATGGCCTGCCTTTTTGGTCTCATCGGTACGGATCGCGATCGCCGAATTCTTTCCGTGCGATTGCCTGAAAGCTACCCGGAGCACTTGACGGATCATGGGCTTGTGTTCGCCACACCGTACAATGAGAGCTGTCGAGTCCGGCTTTCCGCCTGTCCCTGGGGTTGGACGGAAAATGCTGTTTCGGCCTTTAAGAACGTGAATGCCGCTATGCAACATCCTCCCCTGCCCGAGGTGCGAACGGTAAATTCTCGAAAATTTGTTTATGATGAACTCACACAATTCGGCTGCGGGATACCACAAAGTCGTTTCTGCAACACGGCCGATGAATGTGCCGTGGTTATCCGAGCTGGCCGAGGTCGTCCATTTGTTGTAAAACCTGCTTTCGGAAGTGCCGGGTTTGGGTTTATTCATACCAGTTCCGCGGGTCTCACGAGGTCTCAACTTGAGGCCGTCGGTCGGACTATCGAAAGGACCGGAGAAGGAGTTTCGGTTGAGCCGTGGCTGAATCGAGTCGGTGATCTATCCACAAGCGGAACTGTAACCACATCGGGGGAATTGCGGGATATCTCAATTCACCGTACCCTGAACAATCGCGCCGGAGCGTTCTTCGCCGTCTTATTATGCCGGGACGATCCACAACTGCGTCCCTGGCATTCCCGACTGATCGAAACGGCACGTGCGGCGGCTGCAGCCGCGGCACGGCACGGCTATTCTGGCCCGATGGGCCTCGATTCATTGCTTTGGAACGACGGTTACCAGACACATCTTGTACCAGTGATTGAGATAAACGCCAGGTACACCATGAGTACGATTGCCCGTGCCGTCCGTGACCGTCTTGCCCCCGATCGCTTCTGCATCTTCCGTTTCATTGCCCGAAGGCGCCACCGACTCCCGGAAACTTACGACAAGTTTTTGGAACGACTCGATTCTCTTGCGTATAATCCGGTCGACAAGAACGGCGTAGTACTACTGAGCCCGTTACGGATCCTGCATGCACAAGGGAAGTGGAGGCAACCCTCTCGCAGTGCGTTTTTCATATCCGCGGATACTGAAAGAGCGGCACTTGCCCTGGACGAAAAGCTCCGGGAAACCCTTTCTTGATACGGCACGAGATTTGCTTTGTAGCACAACGATAAGATATCGAAATCGGCGGTTCACCTGGTTCGACTCTGAATGGAACCGCTCGTTCCGGTACAAACCGAACAGGAGGTCCAGCATGCTGGAATTGAAGCCAATTCTTTATACGTTGCTTACGGCACTTGTGGTGGCCGCCGTCGTGTCGGCCATTCACGAGCCGGGGAAAGTAGATTCCGCATATACGGAAAAGGGAGCCAATTTCGAAGAAGTTCTCTACAATCCCGATCAGTATATCGGGTCGGACATTTCCTGGGGTGGGAACGTCTCGGATGTTGTTCGCACCAAGAGGGAAATACAGATAACCGTCCAGCAAACGCCCCTCGATGATGT
Source organism: uncultured Fibrobacterota bacterium (assembly GCA_964346405.1). Taxonomy (GTDB): domain Bacteria; phylum Fibrobacterota; class Chitinivibrionia; order Chitinivibrionales; family CAYFVL01; genus CAYFVL01. Next base: position 5,797 of record CAYFVL010000283.1, on the reverse strand, counting down.
TGGGCTTCCCAGATCCGGTAAGTATTCCCAAGGATGGTTCATTGCACGAGTGGATACCAATGAATGGGTGGACAGCATAAGAATCGGAGTTCCCGTTATTATCGAGGGTGAAATAGTCGACTCTAAAACACGCCCGATAGGCAAGAGTGATCAGTACACCTATCCGGTTATCGACGCGAAAGATATCTTTATCTGCTATCGGAAGGGTAATCTCAGTTCACTTGGGGAAAAAAGCAGCCCATACGGTGTGAACGACGGAAAAGAGCCGAAGTGCTATAAAATCGAAAAGCCCGAATCCATACCCATGGAAGAGCTTCGAGATTAGTTAGAGGTGTTCCGTGCGCCTTTTCCTTATCGTTTGCAGGCATCGTTCGTATGAGGAGCATCGAAAAACCGGGAGTAATCCTTCTTGTTGACCAACCGGAATAGCCGGGCTCAGAGATGCTTCAACTCATCAATCGATTGTTCCAGTTTCGCCTTTTCCCTCTCAGCCTGTTGGGCCAGGGCCTCGAAAACCGACCTGATCTCCCGGGTCCCCCCTTCCTCCTGCATTGTTCGATAGAAATCGATCAATCGATTGTCGAACTCCTGAGCAACCCGGGCCACCAGATCGAAATCATTCTCGACCAATTGATTATCACCTGGAGGGAGAGAAAGGTCTTCGGTTCGAGGAATATACTGCTGCCAGGCATCATCGAAAAGGGTTCCTTCGTATTCCACAGCTCGAGAAAGCCCTTCCACGTAACGTTCTTCTCTGTCGCACAGGTACTGAAGTAGCGCGTTTACCCGTGAATCGGTAGAGTGCTCAACCCCCCGTTGATATTGTCTCTTCTGTTTTTCCCTCAACTGAGTGATCTCTTTCAAAAGGTCACTGCTTCGTTCATACGTATGCATATCTACCTCCTTGCCCACCGTGTGCAAGGATTGTGCCTCACCCGCCGGCGCGGTTTTCCCCCGCGGTTTCAAACGCGGAAAGAGAGAATCGTTCCTTCGTGGCAAGGCTATCGAGCCGTAATGGTTTATTCCCGGTACCGCAGTCAAAACCCCTCCAACCGCTTTGACGGGAATATCCCCGAGAAGCACGTGTAGAGCTTTGTGGCCCAAATTTGCCATTCCGAAATCAATGCTGGATATTGGGAACGGCTTTAGAAACGGAGCGTCATCGAAAGAGATCATCGAAAGATCATCAGGGATTTCGATACCCACGGCACTGAAAAAATTATAATAGCGCCGCGCACGCATATCGTTTGGAGCGATGATGGCGGTTATGCCAGTTTCACCAAGAAGCGGCATCAGTATACCGGCATCCTGCATAATCTCTCGTTCCACTTCGCTCAACCGCTCGATCCCTCCACCATCCGTCGACATTGATCGCAGGAGTTTTTCGGCAAATCCGATTTTTCTGTCGGCAAGAAAAGTGGCTATTGCCGCGATTTCTGTTTGATCCGCTTTTTCGAGAAAAGGCGCGGAGGAAATGGAAATTTTGAGATCGATATCCAGTTCCAGCGTTTCCATATAGTTTCGAAGATGCATAATCCGATCGGTCATCCATCGTTCTCGTACTCCAAAGGTATCCACATACAGGATACTTCGATGCCCCGCTCCCACGAGCGTTTCGAGTGCCAGTCCGACCTTGCCGGGACGCCCTTCAAAAGGCCAATCACCAAACAAGGCAAGTCTGACATTGTCATGCCGGGACACCTTTTGCTTTATTGATGTCCACTCCAGATTGGTTGCGGACCATACAACCCGCCTGGTATGCTCCGCGGCCAGATTGATCCATTCCACCACCTGTGACGCATACATTCTTTCACGTGGAGGAAGGACAAGAGTACCTATGCACCGATCCCCCAACCTGTGTAGATGCCGAACAAAGGCCCGACGTCCCGTGACTGCGCCCGAGAAGCTAACGGTAGAATCCAGGATGACCGGTTGCATCTGGACTCCATGCCGAAGTGCCTCGTCACTGAATACCCCGGCAAATCGCGACCAGATTGGATCCGAAAAAAGCTCCCCCAGCGCGTTGGGGGTCTGTTGAATGACGCAAACGACCGCGGGTTTATACGTTGTCCCCGGCTGCGGCAGCGGCGATCCCACCATCCACCGCTTCCCTTCTTTTCTGATCAGTTTCTCCTTTTCCAACAGCAACATCGCTCGTCCTACGGTATGCGAGGAAATATGATTTGAAACGCAGAACGATAAACTCTTCGGCAATGCAGTGCCCCGCAAATAGGCGCCTTCTTCGATTCGGGATCTGATGAGTTCGGCAAGCCGTCGTGAAGCGGTTGTATCCGTTTTGCCGGAATTCCCCGACGTGCTCCGACTCTTGTCGGTCGGCTTTGCAAATCGCAATTTTCTGCCGGCTCCCATATCCATTACTCCACAATCCCGCAAAAGGGAAAGTGAACGAAGAACGGTTCTGCGACTTGCCCCGAACCGTTCACATATTTCGGAAACGGTGATACCGTCGGCAATGTCTCCCGAAACGATACTTTCGCATATCAAACCCGTTAACTCGCGATACAGGGCAGGTCGTCCCATTTGCTCCTCAGCGGCAGAGGTTAACCCAACTTCGACATTCGACTCACGGCATTACGCGTAAGCCGGTGCGCGATTCATTGTAGAAAAATGCTCAAGGTATCTCCCCGGAGACTCGGGTTGGATTGTACCAAAGGCCTGTCCAAAAACCGGCCGATTCCAATATCATGGGTGACATGTCCCGCCGGAGGGGAGGTTCGATCATGAACACAATCCGCCTTTTGTACAGAGAACCTTCATTATACCAGTAATATATACACCTTTCGGACAATATAGCAGTATTTTGAAATCCAGTCCTGGTCTTCTCCCCATTTTTGCATACCTTCCGAGGGAGTGACGAAAACTTCCACGGCGTCTCGACTGTCGAAGTCGGGTTCAGAATGCCGCCGGTGCAAATGGTATTTTCACTGTTCCGTTGGGCATAATCAAGGGGTCTGTTGTGAACAAGGCAAACTGGAATGGACGATCTACCGGAAGCACTATCGGCAACCGGATCTTCATGGAAATAATCGGTCGTGCGGGACCGTGGCCCGCATACGCGCTACTGCTTTTCGTTTCGTCATTCTATGCAGCCACCAATCCTGCTCTTCGGGCAATCATTCGAGATTTCAGAAAGCACCTTGGATTGGCGACCGCTCCAATCCATTATGTTCTTCACTTTTTCTCTTTCGGGATGAATATCATTGACGGTCTGGCATTTCTCAGGCTGGGCGCCGACAGGTATCGATTTACCTGTATTGGTGAGGAACGGCTGACCGAAGCACTTTCGCGGGGGAAGGGGCTCATACTCCTGTCCGCCCATGTGGGAAACTGGGAGATTGCGGGTAACCTGCTGTTCGATCACCTGAATACCAAAGTAAACCTCGTCATGTTCGATAATGAGCGTGAGGCCATAAGGAAGGTGTATGGAGAGGCAATGGCCAATAGACGAATACAAGTCATATCCTTGTCCCGGGACAGTCTTCAGACTATGATTCAGGTAAAGCAGGCTTTGCGAAACAACGAGGTAGTCTGTTTTCTCGGCGACCGGATTCTCCCCAAACAGCCGTATGAGGAAATTGCGTTTTTCGACGGTATCGCGCGATTTCCACGGGGACCTTTTGCCGTTGCCGCCGCAACCCAAGCGCCGATCGTACCGGTTTTTACACTTCGCGAGGGTCCTCTCCATTATGTGCACCGCGCCGAGGAACTGATCTCTCTCGAGGGGGTACCACGCAAAGAGCGGCAACGGAAAATCAGACAGGCAACGGAATGTTACGCACGAATTCTTCAGGAAACGGTGCGCCGGCATCCCTTTCAATGGTACAACTACTTTCCTTTTTGGAGTGAACAAGAATAGCAGTTTTCATCCCGATCAGTGTCCGCCTCCGGGGGTTTCGGGCAGTCGCCCACTAAATGATACCCGAACCCTTCGATTCCGAATATATCCCAAGATCATCGAACAATTGACTGGAAAAAAGTAGTTTTCGAAAACGCACAAGATCTTCATGGAAAATTCTGGAATTGTCGTATACCTCAAAATGCTCATCGAGCGTCTCATATATTTTCCGGATCCCGGTTCCGAGACGATCGGCATTTCTGAATGACAGAGCCTGCAGATCCGCAAGGACTTCCAAGGTCAGCACATGTTTTGCGTTGCTTACGGATTTGAACGCTTTGCGCGCCGCCACGGTTCCCATACTGACCACATCCTGGTTTGATGCATTGCATGATATGGAAAGGGTACTCACCGGATTTGCCGCCTGACGGTTTTCGGCGGTTGTGGAAGTTGCAAGGTATTGCGCCCCCATAAACCCCATCGTCAACCCGACAGTGCCGGAAATGAGGTGCTCGGGCAAACCTTCATTCAGGTTTTTGTCGAGTAGTTTGTTTATGCGTCGTTCAGAAAGCGTGCATAATCCGGAGACCGCCATACATAACTGATCCATAGCAAACGCGACACTCTGCCCGTGAAAATTACCCCCGTGGATTATCTTCTTTTTTTGTGGGACTATGACAGGATTATCGTTCGAAGAGTTCGCCTCTGTCTGGAGTACCGCGCAAACGGCTTCAATCGATTCTCGAACCGGAGCCAGAATCTGGGGGGTGCACCGAATTGAGTAGACATCCTGAACATTAATATCGGTTTCAAACACCGGCCCCGTCGTTTGCCGGCCCCGAATCCGATCGTGGATTTCCGCTCGGGGTGTAATGTTGCGTGAGCCGGCATACAGATTTCTAACCGTTGCGGCCACGTCGATTTGTCCGCTGTGCGGTTTTACCGCATGAAGATCTTCATCGAAGGCGTCGTCGATACCGCCGAATATCTCAAGAGCAAAAGTTGCGGTTACGCACCCCACGCGCAATAACTTCCGGGCACCGAACACGGCAAATGCCCCCAGAGCGGTCATTGCCGCGGTACCGTTGATCAGGGCAATGCCTTCTTTGTAGCTGAGCGGCATGGGTGAGAGCCCGTACTTTGCAAGTATGTCCGCGGCATTTCCCGACACGCCTTTGTCAAATGCTTTCCCCTCCCCTATGATTGCCAGAGCCATGTGTGCCAGGTGTACCAGATCGCCCGAGGCTCCGACACTTCCGCATTCCGGAATATAAGGTGCTATGCCGTAGTTTATCATATCCCGCATGAATTCCAGCAGCTCAAGGCGAACGCCGCTGTATCCCTTGACAAGTGTGTTCAAACGAACAGCCAGAACCGCAAGCGAAATATAGTATTTCAGTGGGTCACCCAATCCCGCGGCATGACTTCTGATAAGATTCACCTGCAAGGTCTGAATTTCATCATCACTGATGATCTTGTTGCACATCGGGCCGAAAGATGTATTCACTCCGTAAATAATGTGCCCTGCCGCGACCTCCTGTTCGAGAAAGCTTCGACTTTCCCGGCATCGCATCAGTGCTTCCATATCTAGTTCAACCCGTTTGTCGCCAATGCCCACGGCAACGATTTCTTCAATTGTCAGATTTTCTCCATCGAGAACCACAACCGGACGATTATCCATAAAAAACCATCTCCATACCTTTGGATGATTGAGGAAAATACATCCTTTTCGTTCCTGATGGTATCGTAATCGGAAAGTGTTTTCGGGAGGAGCCCGGTATCGATTCGCCGGCCGGAGGGGGAAAGTCACCAAGTATATCCGAGAATATATGGCAAAGAGCCTGGAGAGGGGGGATTCCCGACCCATTCACCTTTGACCCAAGTTCCGCAATCAACTCACGGTCCCGCCGAACGGGACTCAAGGTATCTCCCCGGATACCC
>CAYFVL010000282.1:0-7542 GCA_964346405.1 uncultured Fibrobacterota bacterium | reverse complement strand
CCCTGAGCAGGTACTTTCCGATTACGAGGAACTCAACACCCGACCCCTAGCGCACCTCTGGCGGCCTGTTCTCTTTGCATGCATTCCGATTTGCAGGCGTAAGAGGTAAAGCATTCATAAAGCCCGGCCGCTTCGCCGCGAACGGAGGTGCAACTTCGCACCGAGTTTCCACTCGTCCGGACCATTCGCCAAGAGTTTCCACCATTGTTCCCGAATTCCCACAAGGTTCGAGCAACACATCTCCGGTTTCGAGAGTACCGCCGGGTTATACAATGTTTCGGGAAGGCTGTTACAATCAGTGCCCATAACGGTGGGGGAAAGCATTGTATCCCTCAAAGAGCGGGTACAGGGAGCCTATGTCATTATTTATTGCCTGCCCGTTTTCGGCCGGAATCGGTGGGTTCATCTTCCCGAGGTTAATTCGGGACTCGATGAACGGGAGTTTCCGGACAGGCACTATTTAGGAGACGTTTCAAGGCGGTTCATATACCACTAGCCCAGGTTTCCCGACGGTACGGGGACACAGGTGCCTCGGTCGATAATCATCGGACGGACTTTTATCTCACTCATGCGATTTCTGTCGATGGGAGCAATCCTCGTGATTGCGTGGAATGCCTGGTAACCCAGAGCGCCAAACCCCAGATCGACTGTTGTGATGCCTTTGAGGACGCCCAGATCGACATAGTCGAAAGACAGGAGCGAGAACGACGCCGGAATATCAAGTCCGAGACAGGTCAGCCATTTGGTGACGTACCATTGCACGATCTCGTAATTGGGCGCGATAATAGCAGTCGGCCCAACAACTCCGCTGAGAAAGGGGAACAATGCTGATGCTGAATTGAGCACGTGGGTGTTCTCCAGAATAACAGCCTCGTCTTCCGATACTTTGTGCCCATCCAGAAGTGCTTGACGAAAACCAAAATACCCGGCAAAAGGGCCGGCGCACAACGCAGGTTTCTCACAACGAGGGAAGCGTTTCCGAAGCCATGTTCTGTTCTCCACAAACCAGTGCATCGCTTTTACCACTCGTGGATTGGAGGAGGAATGCCACAGTTGTTGAATATGTTCATGCATCACAAGGGACCAATCGGGACTGGTCTTGCCGACCGGCGTTTCCCATACATGATACTCGGTCTCAGGGGAAAGTTTGGCAAACGCTTCACTCAAAGCCACGGCCCTATCCGTTTGCCAGGCCGAATCCTGGTCACTGCCGGTGCTAAGAAATGCAACGCAGCGGTGTCCTAATCCATGGAGGTAATCGGCGGCAGTTGCGGCTACCGCCCGCTCGTCATAGCGGCACCGAGTAAAGAGTTTGTCAATTCTGTATCCGGGACCGGCACGGTCATTCCTGTCGAGCCACGCAACCGGCCGTTTGAGACCCAGGCAAGTGTCGACGACATTTCCAACCGAATCCGCTCCCGACGAATTACCGATTGCGTCTCCGAGAACCAACGCTCCCCGATATCGCGGACCCAGGCATTTCGCTTCTCGGCCTATTTGCTCCGGTAAGACATGCGCGGGCCGGTGCGGCTTCGACCCGGGCCCCGCATAAACAACCTCACGCAGAGAAACCCCGTGCCGGGAGGCCTCGTTGCAAAATGTCACGCAGAAACTTCCGGTCAGGCTACTGGCCCGAAGGCCTTCCCAGGTCTTGGGCGACGGTACACAGACGAGAATAACCCCTCCGCTGAGATTGCCGGTTCGAACTATCGGCGGTGGAGAAGAACCCACCATTATGCGATTCCCTCGCCGATGAAGCAGAGATTCCGAGATAAGACGGTGCAACACTTTGCGGATTAAATAAACCGAAAGGTGCCATCGGTCGGAAAAATAGGCAATTTTCGGTAGTTCATGACCCTTCGGGTAGATGCCGCCGATAATCTCATTTCTAAGCTCCTCGTAGAAGCGATCCTCCCCTCGCTCGGCGGCCTGTGGCCGCGAACCGCTTTTTGAGACAATTCGAGCACATCGACGTGGGCTCAATACTATTTCGCCCGATTCTGCAAGGATAGCCAGAGCCTCACGAACTGTGCGAACTGAGACATCGTACTCTTCGGCCATCCGACGCACGGCGGGAAGCCGTGTTCCGGCCATTCGCGGTAAAGCGGCGCATATCTTTTCGGCCAGTTGAACGGCGAGCCCGTCTCTCGTTCCCACGATATGACCTCCTTAGCGGCAGTAATTCCCCAATCCTGAAACAGTGAGCACAGATTTTAAAATAACACATCGAACAGTGTCGATACCACCGTATGATTTCCATATCTTACCAGATATCGAATCATCGGCAGCCCTCGGCATGAGAGTGTTGGTGTTCCATAATTGCGATAACTCCGAAAAAGGTCAAAAAGTGAAAATAATGTGGTTCGTCTTTTCACGGACCGTAAGAACTCCATTTGCCGCGATGTCGGTATTTGTGCTCATCGGATTTCAAGCCTTGAGCGCTCTTCCGGTGAGAGGGATGATAACCGATATAACAGGGTCGCCAATTGCAGGCGCAAAAGTGGTTCTCAAGGAGGCGCAGATTTCTACGGAAACCGATTCCAGCGGCGTTTTTGAGTTCAACGTGAATGCGGTATCCTTTTCCCGGCCATATGCGGGAGACTGCCCCGCTTTTGAGCTGAGGGGCGGACGACTGTCCTTCACGATTGCGGCCGACGAGGCCTTGGTATCGGTATGCCTCTACGGGACTCGTGGTGAATACCTTTCGGCTCCGTTTCATGGAATACTTCAAAGAGGTGAACACAAGCTCACACTTACCTCTCCCACGGCCTCATCCATGGGGATTGTCGTGCTCCGGATCGGTGAGAAGCGCCACGTTATCAAGAATCTCAACCTCGGCGGAATACCCTTCGGCGCAACCCCTTGGGGCGGCGGAGTGTCCATGGCAATCAGCCGATCGGCGAACTCACAAACGACCGAAATCGAAGATACCATTGTCGTGTCCCGGGAGGGTTATGAGGAGGTTGTTCGCCCTTTGACCGATTTCTCACAACTCAATATGATCGATATTGTTATGAAGCGCCCATTTTCCTGGAAAATCGCCACCTGGTATTCATTCTATAAAGGTGTCCTCTCAATCACGTTCGATAATCCGACGACCACCCAAATCGATACCATTCAAGACCTCGTGGCATTACGCGAACGCCCGAATTTTTTCACCTGGTACATCGATCCCGATTCTGTTGAACAGCGGATGAGCTGGAAGAAACTCGACAGCCTGACGCTGTATGCCCATACACGCAATCAGTTTCCGATCGATCTCACCCGGTCGCGGGATGAAATCGGAGTCGGCGGATATCATGCCGGGGGTTCCTTCGCCCTGGACGAAGCAAAAGGGAAGGTTACAGAGGAGGTCGCTTCACAGCCATGCCTGAGCGTCGCATATCCGGAGGGACAGCCGGTCGCAGGCGCCGAGGATCACTTTCTTACCGGTCGCCTTTACGGACAAAAGCATATCTATCATGGCGATCCGGAGAACTTGCTGCAATTAAAGGATTACCATTTCAACACCGGCTCGGTGGATAGTCTGGAAAACCTGGTGCAGCGTATCCTAGCCGTCAACGAAAATAACCGGCGGGAGTACGGCTGGGCCATTGTTACATATGAGTATTGGGGTGACGACATCGGCGATCAGCTCGACATGCTTCATGATTACCACACCGAGCTATGGGATGTGGGGGTTGGCGTTGCCGTGAAATACATGATGGAGCGCAACAGTGCGGAACTCTACCTGGTCGAGGAAACCCCGTCAAAGGTGGTCTTCTGCCTGAAAGACACTCTCGATGATGCGATCTTCGATCAACAACTGACATGCCAGTATAATCAGTACATGGACGAATCGTGGGGGGTAAGTTCGGTGACCGACTTCCGAGCCACTCAGAACGGAGAAGCCATCCCTTGTAAGATCACGAGCCTCGGACGAAGGTTGCGTTTCGAGGCGATTCCCGACCGAGGCCTGATTGTTATTGAAAAGCGGTAGTGTTCCATCGCATTCGAATCGTTTCGGCCGAGGAGCATAATGCGCTTGAATCCCTGATGATCCGCCGTATGAGTAGCAAACAGAAGCCCCCAGAAAGGTAATACAGATGGCAGAAAAAAGGAGGGATGGAAAATGAAAGTTTCAGCCGGAATTCTAAAGCAACTCGCGCTGGTACTGTTGGCGCTGATCACAACAGGAAGTTTCGCGGGGGATTTCAAGATTTTCGACGGCTCGGCACATGAAGTGGTCTACATCACGAGTTCTCACGGCGGACAGGAGGAGCTTCAGGAGCTCATGAGAATGGTTCCCGGCGGAGAAGACGTTACCGTAACGAAATATGCAAACAACAGCCGCTTTCCCTGCGATATAAACCGCGACGATGAATGGGAATGCTCGCAATACCGCGACGATGTTGATTCCAGTTGGGAAATCATGGTTGTTCGAGCCCAGAGCTTCTACGGCGGAGCCGTATCCATCGAGGACGAAAACGACACTGAGGCAATCAATTACGTTATCGAGCAGATACGCCACAGCGCCGAGTGGCTGTATCCCCAGGGCGTGAGATGCGTATTCTTTCATACCGGCCACTACCATGAGAACGCCGATCCCGAGGAACTCCGGGACCTTTACAATTTCAGACTTCCATTTCAAAAATTTGCCGAAACCAATACCGATCCACGCGTATACGCCATCGATGCCCTGACCAGAACGCGTGAAGCGTTTCCTATAGGAGTTCGCACCGACGGCTTTCATGTAAGTGACGAAGGCAATTATATGGAGGGGCTGGAAATTGTACGCTCAATGTGTCAACACGATTCCGTTCCGTTTCCAAACGAAATCGAGCAGTACGTGGATTCAATCGTCGCGGCCAAATCGGTGGCGGCTAAAATAATTACCGACATTTTTCCCGATTCGGCGTTTGCCGGGACCGATATTGGGGTGGGAAACCAGCTTACCATCAGATGGGATGCAGACTGCGACTTCATTAACGGTGTCTATTTGCTCATGAAAGTTGGAACCGGTGGAGACGATTACTGGATTACCACGACTCCCATCAGTTGCGACGATCCGGAATGGGGTGAATACACCTATACAATCCCGGATCGTGCGATTGAAGCGAAAACGGAAAAAGGCGCTTTCCTGCAGCCGTCGGAGGAAGATGAGGCGCCTCTGGATATTCACCACAAGGGAACTCGGTCACGGATACGGGTTATTAGCTCAAACCTCAATGAATCCCTTGAGATCTTCAATTTCAGCAGCATGTTTTATCTGCATCAAACACCGGTTTCAACGAAATACCGGCCGGCGCGGAAACATGATACCCCCCCGCGATCGAGGTCCGTTGGACAATCGGCCATATACGATATACGGGGAAGATCCCTCGCACCGTATGGCGCGAAAAAGGCAATCCAAAGATTGCCCCATGGTGTGTATATCAGCAGAGAAGAGCGAGCATTGCGAGCGACGGTTCTGGATTAGGATTGGAAATCAGACTATTTCAAATTGATTCGAACGGAGAAAAACGGTGAGGCAGGACAGATTGCAGCCAACGGCTCAAAATGGCTCTATTATCCACGGCGGCACAGCAACTGTCTAGCCGATGGTTTGCAGGAGGAAAGAAGTGAAACGACAAAGGAAAGTATTGGTGTGGTTGCCGATTCTGTGCATCACATACGCAGTTATGGCACAAGATACACTATTCAGCGATTCTCATCCCGGAAGGGAGTATGAGCCACCGCAATTCGAATCGGCCAAGCACTATAGAGAACGGCATCTTTTACCGGAACGGGATTGGGAACGAATAGATATCTGGATACCGAAAGATGTCGATCCCGACGATCGCCTGCCGTGCATTGTGAATCTGTACGGCGGTGGATATGGAAACAAGAGCAAATTCCACGAGCATTTTGAGCCTCTTATCGAGCGAGGATATGTGGTCGTACAGCCGGACTATGTATTGGGCTCAAAGCACTCTCGCCCGCTGTGCTCCTGGGACGCAGCCAACGGCATTCGGTACATTCGCCGGAACGCGGCGAAATACAACGTTGATCCGGAGAGAATCGGTGTTGTGGGATGGTCCGCGGGAGGATGGATCACTCAACATCTTCTCTTCGACGGACCGGCCATTATGCAGCGTGTAAGCTCCTACGACCGGGAGGGGAATGAAGAATACGAGAATTTCATTCCCTGGCAGGATCCTCATCCATTATATCCCGAAACTTCGATTCGGGTGCAGGCCGCGGTTTCCGATTGGGGCGTGGGCAAGCTCACGGATAAGAATAGCGGAGAGCTGAAACCGTTTGTCACCCCCGACGATCCCCCCTTAATGAGTTGTTGGCAGGAATCCGACTCCCCCCCGAACACTATTTCCCGATTACGGGATATTGGCGTACCGGCTCGCGGTGTATGGGAAATGGATACGAAAAGCACCCATGTTCCATCGCTCACCACTGCGTGCGTTGACGAGGAAGGGAACCCATCGACCTGGGAAGAAGAGATATACAAATTCCTGGACGATTACGTAAAGAATGTAACCGAAGCTACCCCGCCGGAGATTTTCCCCTACGGCCACCCTGTCAACGCGCCTGTCGAAGTTAAGCTTCTGACAGTGCACCCCGACGGGACAATTCATTATACGTTGGACGGATCGGAACCAACCGAAAATTCAGCCGTGTACACGGCACCGATAACTGTCATACCCGGGCAAACGCTGAAAACCTTTGCAACCAAACCGGGGCTTTCAAATTCACGAATCGCAACCGCGGAATACCCCGCTACTCTTCCGGCCTCTGCGGGCCCTGTTCGTATAACTGAGTTTCCACATCACGCTTTCGCCCGGGTAGGCGACCCCTTTTCCATGTCGTTTTCCACCGAAGGAAATGATAATCCGGTCTGGACGGTTCTTGGATCAATTGGCGATTTGTATAGCGTATTTCAAGGTGTGGATAAGAAGCGATATGTCCCCTGGATCGAGATAGACCAGGACGGAACGCTCTCGGGCACTCCCCGGATTAGTGAAACGTACACAATGTACGTCCAAGCCTCCTGGTATACCGGTAGTCTGAACGATCCCGATGTCTGGACCTCGGACGTGCGACCCTTGATTATCACCGTAGTAGACAGTACAGACAGCATCCCCTCAACCCGGACCATTACACAACAGGTTCGTCATGAGACCGGCCCGGCGGTATCCAGGAGCCGAATACTCACTTTTGGAAAAGCGCCCGAGAAGCAGGCCCGCCCCAAACCAGTATTCGACCTGCGGGGGAGAAAAGAGTTTGACAAAAAAGCCCATCCCGAAGCTTCAGGCGTATTCATTGTTCCGAATAACAGGAACGAATAGGGTCTTGGCCCGACTTCGACAACGACTCACGGCATTCTGCGTAAGCTGTTGCAAGATCTTAACTTAGAAAAATGTTCAAGGTATCTCCCCAATCTCCCCGGTTTACAGTCCCACGCTTTTTCTAAGTAAGTAACTCTCGCATAATATCTTACGCAGAATGCTCTTCCCCTCGGCATTTCGGCTTCGCTCAATACGGCGCTCCGCTCGGGACATCGCCCCT
>CAYFVL010000281.1:0-7557 GCA_964346405.1 uncultured Fibrobacterota bacterium | reverse complement strand
ACCCCGACTCCGGGACAAACACCGACTCCGGACCGCACTTCGATTTCGAATTTCCGTTCAACAGAGACCGGAGAAGTCCAGAACCCGTATGCGGGACAAAATGCCGAAGAATCTCTTCCTCCGGAGGGCATGTCCGTGCCGCTTGGCTCCGGTGTTACCGAGAGCATAATCGGCTCCGGCGGAATGGCAAGGATTTACAAGATATGGAATGAACGGCTGGAAGTGCACCGTGCCATAAAAATCCTTCTGCCCGGACAGCCGGAGGAACTGAAGCAGCGGTTCGAAACCGAAGCCAAAATTACCGCAAAGCTGCACCACCCGAATATCGTTGAAATCTACAGCGTCGACGAGTGGAACGGTTTGCCAATCCTCGAGATGGAATTGATTCTGGGTGAGTCACTCGACTCGATTGTCGAGGAGAGGGGCAGAATACCGGCCGTTGTCGCCGCGGCTATTGCGATTCAGATAGCACGTGCTCTGGCGTATGCTCATAGCCAGGAGGTGCTGCTGTACGGTAAGAAATACAACGGAGTAATTCATCGAGACCTGAAACCGGCCAACGTGATGGTATGCGGAACCGGGAAGGTAAAACTGATGGATTTCGGCATTGCCCGTCCCGCGGAAACAAGCCTTCACACCGTTTCGGGCAATGTAGTAGGGACACTTCCCTACCTTTCTCCCGAGCAACTGGACGGCCTCGATATCGATGCACGCACCGACATCTACTCATTTGGTGCAATCTTTTACGAAATCCTGACCGGCACAAAGACATTTCCGCAGGACACGGTAACCTCTCTTGTCCGCATGAAAGCATCGAACCGCTTTCAGTCACTCAGCACCCACGGTCTGAATACTCCGTCGGTCCTTTCGAAAATAACGGAAAAGTGTCTCAAGGCGTCTCCCCGTGACCGTTTCTCTTCCGCGGGTGATCTGCTGGATGCCCTGGAAAAAGCTCATCGTCAGTTGAGTTCGCAGACTCCGGAAAAAGACATAGCCGACTTTCTCGCCTCTTCGAAAGAAAACTACCAGGAGGCAAAAACCGGTGGTTTCCATTTTTCCAAAAAAATCCTTATCCCGGCTATCAGCGGCACAGTACTCGTTTCGGCTCTTGTGGTTCTGGCAATCATGTTATTTGGAGGGAAGTCCGATGAACCGCAAATGGTGCAAGCGCAACCCACAGCCGAATCGACCAAAAATTCACCGCCTCCTCCCGCGCGGGAGTCCGAACCCGAAGAATCACCGGAACCACCTCCGGTAGAGAAAGCACCCGAACCCAAAGCTCCGGCTCCTTCCAAGCCGGAGCCGGCCGTCAAACCGGCGCCTCCCACTCCCCGGCCCAGTCGTCCTTCCCGACCGGCGCCAAAAGTGGTGCAGAAGACTCCCGAACAGAAGATTCTGGAGACCTATGGAACCGATGATCTGCTTCAGGCGGGAAAAAAGGCGGTATTTTCCGGCAATTACGACGATGCGGTTACGGCGCTCAATGCCGCGAATCCGGACAGCGAAAGGGACAAAGATGTCCAGCAAATCCTGCTTGCAAAAGCCCTCCTCGATCTGGGTAATATCTCTGAAGCCCGTCGAGCGGTGGACAAGGTTTCGCGAGAGGATGGATTCATGGATCTTCTGAAAGGGAAAATCGAGGAGAAACAGGGGCGAGCCGAACGAGCGCTGGACTACTACCAGTCCGCCATAACAAAGCCGAGTGTCGTTGCGTCACCTCGGGAAGTGCGTGGAGACGCACTATTCTACAATGCTCTCTTGAGTGACCGGCTGTATCGTGCCAATCCCGACGGCAACGATACCCGGATCCGCGCCCTGAGTGCCTGGAATACACTGAAGCGATTCTATGCCGGAAACTCCGACAACGTACGTTTCAAAACCGCAAACGAAAAGCTTGCGACCATAAGGTAGATTGTCAAGTCAGCCCGCTAACATCTTGTTGTACAAGCAATTGGCCCATCCCACATCAAGCTGGCGGGTGCGTCCTGCTGTACTTGTAGTCGAATTCGACGGTGCCGGCAACGGACAATTCGATTAATTAAGTCCTGCGTGGCACGAGCACGAACGATTAGCTGTCATGCTGCAATGGTAATTGTGACTTTGGTTGCGGCCTGATCGCACACAGTGCTGCTTTCCCGGTTGAGTTTGGTATGTGCAAAACCGTATTTTATCTGTCATCGACTATTGAACTATAACAAAGGTGAAAGAAACATGACCGCACTCTCCATTGCATTTGCTCTTCTGGTTGCCCTTTCGTCCGGGATTTATGGTCAAACGAACCTGTCCGGCGCAATTGATGATGTAACGTTCACCAAAGAGGGCAACCCATATCTGGTGGAAAAAGAGATCCTTATCCCCGCGGGGAAAACCGTTGTTCTTCCGGCGGGATGTCTGTTTCTTTTCGAGTCGTTCGCGGGCATGAAAGTGGAAGGCAGACTGCTGGTTCAAGGGACTTCCGAAGATCCGGTCGTTTTTACCTCAATACACGATTCCGAATTCAATCCGGACACAAAGCAGTTGCCGAACCCATTCGACTGGAACGGAATATTTGTCACCGAGCAGTCGCGAGGTACCCATTTCAACAATTTCACGCTCAAGTACTCGGTGTACGGGATCAAATCTCAGAGTCAACAGGTCGTTGTCCAGAATGGTTTGTTCTCTCAGAACGGTCAGTTCCACTTCACTGTCGACGACAAGATTCAGTTTGTCCAGGAGAATATCCCGTTTTCGTACGGCGCTGAAAAGCGTCCGTCATCTGCCGGCGAAGGCTTAAAAAACGAAACTCCAAAGTCGGAAAAAACTAAATTTACCGGGAAACGTAAACAACTCCTGCGCTATGGTTCACTTGGGATCGGAGTTGTCGGGGCCGCGGTCGGCACGGTTTTTATAGCCCGACGTGGTAGATGGACGAGCCTCATGGACGATGCGAAACAGAACCCCGATAGCCATTCTCCTGGAGACTGGGATACTTACCAAAGTAAATCTCATGGCGCGACCGCCGGCAGTGTTGTAGGGTATACTCTCGGAACACTAGGTCTCACTGGTTTTGGTCTCACGTTCGTCTTTTAATTGAAGACTGCTCTTTTACCCAGCTATCGCAACTGTCTCACAGCATTCTGTGTAATCTGTGAGCGGTTTACTGCTCCGGCATTTTACGGGTATCCCCGAGTTCCACCAATCACATTTCCTGTAGTACCAATAATTTACCGGTCGACTGTACCGGGAGATTCCGAGAACCTGATGAAAGCATTCCAACTTGCCTGCAAAGGCGCCATATTTTCTTTATCCGAAGCGACTTTTCTGAAAAGTGCCGCGAGAGTGGCTTCCATGCTACTGGTGTGCGTTGCAGCTTCTTTTGCACTCGATGAAATCACTGTCAGCCTGTCCAACGGAAAGACTTTCACCGGCACTCGATCACAGGAAAATGAAAAATTTCTGACCATTAACGTCAACGGGTCGGATATACGGATACTTAAGTCCATGATCGAAGAAATCTCGATCGAGATTCCCCGCGAATCCACCGTATCCACCGACAGGAACTCCATAAATCCGGCCGACGAAGAAGAACCATTGATATCGGATGTATCCGGGAGAGTAAAAAGCTCGAGTGTTGAGGTACTTCTGGTGAATCCCGGGGACATCACCTGGCTCGATATGAGTTTTGAAAGATTGTCCAAACTGAACCCGAAAATATCTTTTTTCTCCAATCTCACTTACCTGGATCTCAAAGGGAACAGTTTAACCGAACTCCCGGAAAGCATCGGTGATCTTACGTCGTTGCGCGTATTGGATTTGCGGTTCAACAAACTGAGGGAACTTCCCCCACACATTGGCAATCTGACCGGATTACAGTACCTGTTCCTGTCCGAAAACCGGTTTTCTCATTCGGAACTCGCCCGTCTGGAACAACTGCTGCCCTCCGCAACTGTCGTCCACACTCCCGGGCTGGAGAAGAAAAAAGGCAAGCCTCTGCCTTTTACCGTAAGGGAGGGAGAATATGCCGATTCGCTCCGGATCGTCTGCCAAAACGGTGAGGCGGATGCCTGTCTGGCCCTGGCGGAATTCTGGCTGGGTGTAAACGACTGGGAACGGGGTATACTCGCATGCGAATGGGGGTGTCCACTGGATCGCTCGGAGCTTTCATCAACAGCGATCGAGTGCTGCGATAAGGCCGCCGAACTCAACAAGGATGTTCTGGGACTCCCGGTCCGGGCCGCAATGTATTATAAAAGAATTTGTGAATCATCCACCCCGCGGAGCACCAGAGCGTGTATACAACTCGAGAAGCTTCGGTAGAATCCCAACCCGGGGGTAACAATTTCCTGGATTTCCACGTAACTTGATTTCGGGTTCATTCAATGAAATGTGAGCAAATCAAGCTGCCGCTCTTCTCGCCCACCGGTTTTGACAAACTGCTGGGCGCCCGCAATATCACTACTCTCCAAGTGCGCGTTAGCCCCCGGTTACGGAAAAAATGGTACGTGAAGCTGCAGCGCAGGGACAATTCTCGCGTGCTGGTCATACCGGCTTTTCTGGAGGATGCTCCCGAAGAGATCAAGAATGCACTTATCGAATGGGCTCGTTTTCCTTTCAAACCTCGCATGAACAAGCATGAAATCGTCGCCAGACGCCGCACGCTGGAAAAGATGGTCTGGTCGTATGTCGAAACAATTCAACCTTCATCCGAGCGAAAAAAGCGCGTAAATCCCGCCAAGATCTGCACGAAGGGTGTGTTGTACGATCTTGAGGTCGTCCTCGAAGAGCTGAACAGAGCCTATTTTGAGGGGACTGTTCGAACCTGCATCCGCTGGGGAAGCCCCACTTCAACGACATCCTACCAGGAAAACCGGATCGCCCCCGACGGGAGTTCCCTCAGCCTGATCACTATTGCCGGCGTCTACAACCATGAATTGGTGCCGCAATATGCGCTCGAGGGTGTCGTTTTCCATGAAATGGCTCATATCGTTGCCCCGCCATACAAGAAAAATGGACGAAGAGTCGTTCACGGATCCGAATTCTCCGAAGTGGAGCGAAGCTATTCACATTTCGAGAAGTGGCGAACGTGGGAACGCACAAACCTCCCCCGACTCGCCAGGTCCATTCGCGGGAAGCACAGATAGCCCCGACCCGGGGTTCGATGCATTTAACCCGACTTCGACAATCGACTCAAAGCATTCTGACTGCGAAACCCGGACCGTTCTTTTCGAATCCGTGGAATATTCTCGAATGCGAGAATAGCTGAGCACGCAAATCTGAAACAACAGCAGTTTGGTTTGCTCTTAGTTTAGCCGGTACTCTCCCCCGAAAAAGAAGAAATGCATAGCATTGAATTGACGTGTCTGCCCGATCCGATGGATTACACCTGATGAATCTGCCACGGCACATAGTTTGCTCTGGAACAGGTGTAATTCATCCGAATTCCAGCCCGGGTTTCGCGGACGATACGCATTTCCATTCGCTCCGAGACTCAGCCTGGGTGAAGCTGCAATTTGGAAAACCGCCGGATTTCACCTGGATGATCATATGAACCGCACGTTTCTTTCCTGGATCGGCGCGGTATCATTACTCCAGGTGTCCCAAACCGTAAGGAGGCTGCATGCCGGAATTTGTAAATCCATTCGTTGGCATGGTTCCGGGAAGAAAACTGAGTGATCGAGAGCTGGTTCGTGCTCTTCGACTCTCGCTGTCCGCCGAAGAAGAGGCGACTCATCTGTACGATGCACTCGCCGACGCCACCGACAACCCCCTTGCCCAAATGGTCTTGCGGGATATCGCCGATGAAGAACGTGTCCATAAAGGCGAGTTCAATCATCTCATTGAGCTTCTCGCTCCTGAAGAAGGAAAACTATTGGCCGACGGAGCGAAAGAGGTTGAGGAGATGAAAGCTGAAATCGAAGGTCGTGAGGACCAGCAGGAAAGCGAACCCGAAGAATCCAGCACTGAGCAAAGAGAAATTCCGACAATAGGTAACCTTAAAGGCGATATCCTGGGAGACTAACGATATGGATCAGAAATTCTTACACCGGTCCGACGCACCGTTTCACGCAGACACGTGGAACCATTTAGACAATGCCGTGAAATATGCCGCACTGGGAATGCTGAGCGTCCGAAGAATCATCCGGACTCAGGGACCTTTTGGACTGGGTCTAAAATCTCTTCCCGCAAACGAACAGGAACTCGAAGACGATTCCGGAAATGATATCGAAATCTCTCTGGACAAGAGTCTTCCTGTTCCGTTGATCTCGCGCAGCTTTTCTCTCCCCGCACGGAACATCGACAATTTCGAGACTTACGGCTACCCGATGAATCTCAAGCCCGCGACCGACGCGGCGCTGGCCTGCGCAAGAAAAGAAGAGCAGATTCTGTATTACGGAATGCCCCAGCAAGGGATCCCCGGCCTGCTGACTTCAAAAGAGGTCCAGACCGCGAAACTGCGCGCATGGCAAAGTGTCGGCGAAGCTATTGAAGATATTATCGGTGCGGTGAACAAGCTGGATGCCGCGGGTTATCGCGGGCCCTATGCCCTGGCACTTTCGCCGGCCCGGTACAATAACCTGTTCCGCCGATACCCCGACGGCGACAATACGGAAATGGTTCACATGAGAGATATAGTCACCGAAGGGATCGTTAAGGCGCCGGCACTCGAAGAAGGTGGCGTACTGATTGCTTCCGGACAGCATTATGCTTCAATTATACTTGGTCAGGATCTCATGACAGCTTTCGAAGGACCGGAGGGCCGGAACTACACGTTTGTGCTGTCCGAGAGTCTTGTACTACGGCTTACCGCACCTAAATCGATTTGTCGGCTTCAGTAAAGACTCATTGACGGAGTTCGATATCAGGCTCCGTCATTTGGGGAAATATTACCTAAATAAGGAGTAGCGCAAATGGCAAAGATCGGCGAAATGTATCAAACCGCGGACTGGAAAACCGAGAAACACGTTCCCGTGATCGAAGCCCCGGACGGGATGAGTAAGGGTGAATTCACAAAAGTAACCGTAACTATCGGCAAGGAAGTCGCTCATCCGAACAAAACCGAACACCACATTTCCTGGATCAAGGTTTTCTTTCATCCCGAAGGAAGCAAGTATCCCTACGAAATCGGAAAAGCGGAATTTTCGGCGCACGGAGCTTCCACCGAAGGACCCGATACCAGCGGTGTCTACACCCACCATGAAGCTACGGTAAGCTTCAAGTCAGACAAACCAGGGACTATCCTTGCCACCAGCTACTGTAACATCCACGGTCTCTGGCAGAATAGCAAGGAAATCAAGGCCGAATAGAGCCCTTTTACGATCTTGCTTCAGAGGAGAAAACGGTACAACCGTTTTCTCCGTTTTGCGTGGTGGATAACAGAGATATCTCACCTCACGATTGCCTGCCAACAAGAGCCGCATAGAACGGATTTTCCTTAACCCAAGTTTCGCAACCAACTCACGGTCCCGACGGTCGGGACGTAAGCCGGCGCGCGATTCGTTGTAGAAAAATGCTCAAGGTATCTTCCCGGATACCCCCGCGCTTTTTCTAAGTCAATCTCGCACAACATCTTACGCATAC
>CAYFVL010000280.1:0-7560 GCA_964346405.1 uncultured Fibrobacterota bacterium | reverse complement strand
CGAGATTGACTTAGAAAAAGCGCAGGGGTATCCGGGGAGATACCTTGAGTCCCGCAGGGCGGGACCGTGAATTGATTGCGAAACTTGGGCTAGATCACTCATCAGAAATGCGTCGATGAACACCAACCTGGGGGACCGACATCATCTCGATTAAAAAATTACGGTATTCCAGACCGAATCGGTTCGGAATACTCCGAAACGCTCTCTATGCATACATGCTGCTGTTTGTTCCAGCCGCTTCGGTTCGGGCACTCACTCTCGACACTCTTACGGCCGCCGGCGAATACGCGACGACAAATGTCCGAATGGCTGCGCTTGCCGGTGCCGGTCTGGCCGTTCCCGAAGGGATTACGTCGGCAATCCGAAATCCGTCTCTTTTTCACGCCTACAGCCGAAACAATGGATACAGTCTCTCCGGAACGGTATCGTATGGGCGCGATTCCCTGTTCTCGGAGCATATGCTCGATGCCGGCGTTGCGTATTTCAGCGGCGAACCGGCCAGTGTCGGATTTCTCTACCGGTATCTTCGTGCGGCCGAAAACCGCGATTTCACTCAATTCACCCTGGCTCTGGCCGGACGGATGTTCGAAGGCGACGCGGAACAGGGAAGTGTCGATATCGGTTTGAATTTCCGATACGAAATTACGGACTGGCATTCACCCATTACGGACACATTGCGGGGTCGTATATGGGATTATGACGAAAACATCTACGACCATGTTGTTATCGATTCGGCATATGGCGAGCCTTCCCTGATATCACCCGAGGAGCGCGAGGTGCGGCGAGCGGCACTCGATGTCGGCTTTTACCAGAGAAAAGTCTCCGAAAAACTCGATTTCGGTATCACTTTCCACAACATTCTTGGTTACCAATGGGACACCTGGTCGCCCACTGTCGAAATACTCCGCAAGCGTATAGGGAAAGACACTGTGACGGTTTTTCGTGAGGGCACTCCGGTAGATACTATTGTGGTAGATTCTCTGCTCCGCGACTCGATTTTCTACGACGAATCCTCAGAAGAAGAAACGAGATGGATAACCGGTGAGGACAAGCGGGTGTCGGTCGGGATTCTGTATACTACCATGATTCTCGACGGTGCCGCGCAATTGAGACTTCCTCTCGACCTGGAACTTCCCGGGATTTTTTCCAGGACTTTTTTCGTGAGCCTCAGGACCGGTCTCGAGCTGTGTTTCGACGAGAAATACTGCCTTCGATTTGGGTATGCGCGCGCCCCTCGCCAGGTCATTCTCAACGGTGAGCTGGAAAACGCAAATATTTTTGCGGGCGGCGCCGGCATATATTTTCAGCCGGTCACCGTTAACATGTATCTGCGGGAAAAGGCCTGGGGTCTTTCGGCCGGTATCGGGTTTTAGCCCAAGTTTCGCAGTCGGAAACCGCTGCCCCGAGCGGAGCGATGTATTGCGTTGCACTGAGCGGTGTCGAAGTGAGCGGAGCCGAAATGCCGAGGGGGAGCAACAGTTTACGCAGAATGCCGTGAGTTGGCTGCGAAACCTGGGCTACATCATTTTCATAGTTCCTTTATAAAAAGAAACGTCGATCGTGAACACCATTGCCCCTTCGCGTTTGTCCATTCCGCCGGTGATGTCGTCGATTCCACGTACAATGAGATCTATTTGCGACTCGGGAATCATGGCGATTATTGTTCTGCTGCTGTTTCGATCTTCGTTCATGAAACCGATAAAGCTGGCGAATAGAGGGATATTCGAAATGAATCGCCCCATGCCCGACGACTCCAGTACGGTTGCTCCCTGAATTCCCTGCTCGATAAAGAACTGGAGAATATCGTAGAAAAATTCCTCCATATAGAGAACCACAAACATCGCTTTGAGTTTCTCGGCGGGAGCCGATTCCACGCCACTTGACCGGGCATGACGAAGAAATGCTTCGTAAAGGGTTGTCGGGGTTTTCGAATTGATCAGTTCACGCTTGGTACCCGGTGAAGAGATCGTGTGGGAAATGGCGGCAAGCACTTTCAGGTGTTCGGTTACGTCGGTTTCGGGCCCGAGTACAACAAAGAAAATCGATACCCGACGATGATCGAGGGCATCGAAATCCACTCCTCGCACCGATGTGGCAATAAACATGAGAAAGCCGGTCATCCCCTCCAGCCGGGTATGGGGGATTGCGATTCCGTCGCCGAAACCGGTTGTACCCTGTTCCTCTCGACCCATGAGTTTTTCGTAGATTACATCTTCACCGATATCACCCACTTTTTCGCTTTTTGCCGCAATACGTGCCAGAGTTCTAATGACATCGGCCTTTGTTCGCCCCTCTATTCCAATCCGACAAAGCCGCTCGTCCAGCACCTCATGAAGTTCCATTATTCCTCCATCTGATTTCCCTTAATGATGCCCATCCTGGACAGCGGTGGTCCGATCAGTTCGTTGACAAAAACCGACAACAGTACGATGTTTATCATAGTGGTGACGGCCGCCAGTCCTTCGGGGCCAAGCTGCGCCGTAACAGGGGAAGCCTCCACAAACAGGACCAGTCCGATCGCGACTCCGGCCTGAGGCAGCATGCACAATCCGAGATTGTCGCGAATCGGCACGGATGTTTTCGCCGCCGCGGAGCCTATCCAGACCCCGATATATTTCCCCAACCCCCGCAGCAGAATATACAGGCTTCCCAGAATGAGTACTTCCCGTTGCGCAACGACAAACGGGTTCAGCTCCGTCCCCGCAATTACGAAAAAAAGTGCATACAAAGGAGGAGTCATCGGCTCCAGAATTCTGAATATCCGGTGATTTCGTGCGGAAAGATTGATCAGTGCTGTACCCGCGGCCATGTTGGTCAGAAGCGGGGAGAGGTGAAATACAATGGAAACGGCGGTAGTAATGAAAATTACCCCAAGCGAAATGATCAGGATCTCGTTTGAGTTTTTCATTTTCCGCACAATCCAGTGCAGAACAACTCCTCCCACCGCACCAATCAGAAGCGAGTAAAACACCTCGAGTAAGGCATGAATAACATATACCGCCCCGTGTACCGACTCACCGCCAACCTGAAGAATGCCGGAGGCAAAGGCGAAGGTCAGACCAAAAATGATAACGCACCCTGCATCGTCGAGGGCAACTACCCCGTAGAGGTAATCGATAAAAAGCCCTCGGGCCCGAAGGCTCTGTACGATGGCGACGGTGGCGGCGGGAGCGGTTGCGGTTGCAATAGCACCGAGCAGAAGAGCAAATGGAAGACGGAGACCAAAAAAACGCAGGCCGGCGGCTACCGCTGTAAAAGTCAAGACCAGTTGCAGCACGGTAATAATAACAACCCCAGTTCCGGTGCGTTTCAGTTTTCCCCAGGAGAATTCCGCACCTATAGTGAGAGCTATTAGCCCAAGAGCCGCTTCGGTGATGATTTTAAAGGATTCATTCATGTGTGCCGGAAAAATACCGGAGATATGCTCACCCATCAGAAGTCCCGCGATAATGAACCCGGTTATCTCAGGAAGTTTTACCAAAGCCACGATCTTACCGAATATGTACCCGGCCACCAGGAGTATGCCTGTCGCGAACATAGGGTGTTCACTGAGCACATCTCGAAGCGCAACCAGCGGGTCTAGCATAAGTTGAAGCACCTACGTCTCCTAAGCCGGGAATCTTCCTTCGTCCGGTCCCCCACAGTGCGGGACGGATACTGAAAGGACGGGTTTTCGGACAGACACTAAAATAGCACATTGTTTTCGAGGCGAATTGAGGAGAAGCGGCTTACAATGTGATGGCCGGCATGAAGTTAGCTATTTGGGGCAAATGAAGGATAGTGCCCGTTGCTGCTTTCGAAAGAAAAACAGGCACTTCGGCTATCGATGTTTCGGTGGAATTGGGTACTAAGGAGTCGTAACGAAGTGTGGAACGTATCTTTTTATTCAAGCAAGACCGACTAGCTAGCTTCGCATGGAGGCCATGAAGGACGCGGTGAAAAATGCACGGGAGAATACCGAAATCCTTGCCGCGCAGTTTGATGAGGAAATCGGTGACCTTTTCACGGCCGAGTACTATTTCGGGGGAGCCAACCGGGCCAAAGAGTTTCGCATACAGATTATAGAGTCCTTCCACAAATTGCCGGTAGAGCCGATTTGATGTAGAATACGGAGAGGTACATGGACGGTTGCGGGCCTGAGAAGTCCATTGATTGAGATCATGATTCTGGGCGATCCCGAACGGGAAACGCTTCTCGTCTTATTCCGGGAGAAGATTATATGAGGGTATCGACAGTTGCGGTGACGGTGGCCTTGCTGCTCGTGTTGGGCTGCTCGCCCGGCGGACGCACCGGGTCGGGCCCGCTGTACCTTCGCCCCGCGAAATCGAGTACTAACGAGGATTTCGGAGCACACACTCCGGAACGCATAATTGCCGAATGCACGCGAGCGATTATGCATGACTCCGCATGCGCATGGGCATACTATTACCGAGCGCTTGCGTGGGCAACGTTTGGTGTTGAGGATGAAGCTCGGAAAGATATGGACCGCGCGATGCAACTGAAGGATGCGTACCGGAAGGAGTATGGCGAATTCCGAAAGATGTTGGCGACTCCCTTCCCGGGACGGGAGCACTTCACCTCAGACACCCCTCGTTATTATCTTTCCTCCCAATCGGCTCTTTCTCCAGATCCCGTAATACAGGTGGTTCGCTCGATAAATACGGCCGATTCATACTCATCCGTCGTTCCCCCCCGAAACTCGTCCGATCCACGGGGCACCCTCGAATCCACCATTGTTTCGGCCGCTCCCGAATCCTCGGGCTCGCCAAATTCCGGGGGTTCAGCCGAGAAAGGTTCAACCGGCCAAAAAGACTCGGCAGAAAATGTACATACCTCCGGTTCCTCCGACAAAACTGGACAACGAAATAAATACATTCAATCCCTCATTGAGCAGGAGATAAACAGCACCGGCA
The DNA here is from genome assembly GCA_964346405.1 of uncultured Fibrobacterota bacterium. GTDB lineage: Bacteria > Fibrobacterota > Chitinivibrionia > Chitinivibrionales > CAYFVL01 > CAYFVL01. The sequence goes on along the minus strand of CAYFVL010000280.1, from coordinate 2,647 downwards.
AACGTGAATCACTGTCGGAAATTGATCGGCAGAAAAGACGGGCATTCCTCCCCGGAAGAAAACGGGACACCGAGGGAAGAAACCGGGATAGTGCGGGGCTGAAAACCTCGACCGAAAACGACGGCTTGGATACAGTGAGACATTCCGAAAAGGACACTTCCTCCTCAAACCGACATCCCGGCGCGCCCTCCCGGGATGAGTGTCCGGAACTCGTTATGGGAGATACTGTTACAGTCTACTTCTGTCTGGCCAAAATGTATTACAAACATAAGGAGTACAAAAAAGCCCTGTTTGCCCTCAATCAGATCATCGAACGCGAACGCGGGCATTCGGAGGCATACCTCTGGAAAGCCAAAACTCTGGGAGCACAAAGCAAATACTGGAAGGCTCTGCGTGCTGTGAACCGCTCTATTAAGATAACTTCTACGAACCCAAAGGCCTATTCAATTCGCGCCTGGATCCATCACTGTCGTGGAAGGTATCGCAAGGAGGCCGAAAACCTCCGCGAGGCGCTCAAGCTCGGGTATGACAAACCGGACATCATAAGAGTTCGTCTCGATGCCATCGCCGACAAGCTGGATTGACCAAGCTTCCCGGATACCCTCCAAACCCGGCATTTCACAATACGGCACATTGTAACCGGGGCGCTAATAACCCCAATATGTATCGTTTTGGTCCGAAATCGGGTTAACCCGACTTCGACAATCGACTCACGGCATACTTCGTGTCTAAACTATTACGGCGGCTTTCGTCCTGGGTGCGGCGGGTTCCGATCGGCACCGATGCCGATCGGGATTGAGCAGCGATCCATAGATACTCTCCGCCGACTTGACGATCTCCCTGGAGCCGTCTATCTTTTGTATACGACCTCCCTTGGGGGGCGCCGAATTTTTTCCAAAGGAGACAGGATTGACCGCAACGAACTTGCATATACTTGAGACTCCCGAACTTCAGGATCCTGTAATGGTGGTGGCGTTCGAAGGGTGGATGGACGGCGGAGATGTATCAACCGGCACTGTTCGCTACATCGTCGATACGCTCGAGGCCAAAGAAATTGCGCATATTGAACCTCAGGGTTTCTATATCTACAGTTTTCCGGGTTCTATGGAGGTGTCGGCCATGTTTCGCCCGCACACCCGGATAGAAAACGGCTTGATACAGGAATTCAGTCCACCTGAAAACACGTTCTACGTGGTTCCCGACCGCAATCTTGTGCTGTTCATCGGGAAGGAGCCGAATCTTGAGTGGGATGCATTCGCCGATTACATGTTTGAAATGATCGAAAAGCTCAAGATAAAAAAAGTGTTTTTCATCGGCAGCGTGGCGGGTGCGACTCCCCATACTCGGGAGCCGAACATGACCTGCTCCGCTTCCACCGAAGAACTCAGAGACGAGATGAAGCGTCTGGGGGTGCGGATCACCGATTACGAGGGCCCGGCTCATTTTGTCACCTACCTGATGCTTCGTGCCGCCGACGTGCACCTTCAAATGGCCGGCCTGGTGGCCGAGATTCCGGCATACGTTCAGGGTTACAATCCGCGCAGCATCGAGACAACGGTCAAACTTCTGGCACGGCTTCTGAATATGAAGATAGACATTACCGAGCTGCGGGAAGCCAGTCAGGTCTATATTGATAAAATCAGTGAGCTGGTTGACGATCAACCCGAGCTGGCTGAGAAGGTGAAAGAACTGGAGGCCAATTACGACAAAGAGGCTTTCGACAAAATGACCAACCTGAAGGACTGGCTGGGTCAGCAGGGTATCAAGCTGGACTGAGTCCTCCGGTTTTGGGAATCCCCGGGTCCCGGCCTTTTTCTAGCTATGGTTTTTTTTCTGATGAAGGCGTTTTCACGGAATTCTTATTTCGGCTCTTTCTTCCGCCTCGAGCCGAATCGGCACTGTCGGGATTTATCGGCGTGTCGTCGGCAACCGGGGCCGGGGCGGGGGCTAGAGAGTCGGGGCGAATTTTTACCTGCGTAACCACCGTCTGTTTCGGTCGCCGCTTTTTTCGTGACCCAGCCTCGGCGGGATCGGGGGCGACCAGAAGGACCAGAGTCAGAACCGCCGCAATTCCGACCATTTTCCTGGAAACCGCTCTTGTATTCATAGGATCCTCATTCCCGCGACTCCCCTGCTCGAAAGCAATCGACACCAGGATGTAAGATAGTCTCGACTTGAGCCTGAAGTCAAACGACTTCTACAGTATACAAATTTTTCCGGATGATGTGTTGTACGGAAGTGAGCGGTCGGTGCCGCGGTCCCGATGAACCGCGGCATCTGGTTTACCGATCCACATGTACAGACACCTGCCGCCTGCCCTCGACGTTACTGCGTCGAACGTTGCGTTTGCCCATTCCACTTATTTCGATTTCCCGAACACTTTTCTTGTGGCCATGCCGTTTGACTTTCACTTCCCTGCGAACTTCCTGTCGACGAACCTTCGGCGAATGGTGCTTTTCTACCCGAACGACAGTCTTCTTACTCACATGGCATGACGGCTTCGATTTGTGTATATGGATTCGGGGGATAGGCGGCAGCGGTGCGTGCACTTCGACCTTCACCGACCGATGCGGACGATGATTCCTTACTTCGCACCCGGGTGAACGATAGATCTGGACCGAGCGTTTGATGTCACAGTTATGCCCTC